>NZ_JBICXQ010000004.1:0-64579 GCF_043200375.1 Streptomyces sp. NPDC048434
CCAAAAACCCCGCGCGGCGCGCCCCCCCCCCCCACCCCCCCCCCCCCCCCCCCCCCCCCCCCCGGCCCCGCACCATTTGGCGCGCCACCACGTCGAGCAACCCCAACCCCCCCACCCCCACCCACACCCCCCCCCCCTCCCCACCCCCCCCCCCACGGGCCGCCCCACCCCGGTGCCACAACTCCCGCCGGGGCGCGGCCCCGGCCCCCCGCCCCCCCGCCGAGCGGGCGCTGCGCTATCCCCTGGACGCGGTCCATGTCGCCTGCACGCTGTGGCCCGTCGGCGAGATGAGCTCGTTCGACCTGTTCTCCGCCGTGGAGGACGTCCGTGCACACACGGTGTCGGCGCTACGCGCCCGCGCCTCCCTCGTCGTACCGACCGACGAGCAGGAGGCACGTCTGTGGCTTGCGCTGCCCCGCAGGGCACTCGACGGGATCGACACCTTCACACCGCCGGAGGGGGCCTGTCTGCACGCGTCCATCGGACGGCCGGGCGCCGATCTGACCGGCTTCCGCACCTCGGCACGCCAGGCCGCCCAGGTCAAAGAGATCCTCGCCACCCGGTTCGGCCGGGCCGGGGCGAAGGACGCCGATCCTCACTGTCCGGTCGGGCCGCAGTGGGTGCGGTACGACGACGTGGCTCCGGTCGCCCTGATGGCCGGTGACATGGAAGCCGTCCGTGAGTTCGTGGCCGCGACGCTCGGCGACCTGGCGCAGGCCGGCACTCGCCACGCCATCCTGCGTGAGACGCTGCAGAACTTCCTCACCCACCACCGCAGTTACGCGGCCGCGGCACAGGCAATGAACCTCCACCGCAACTCGATCCAGTACCGAGTACAACGGGCAACGGCATTGCTGCCGGCAGCGGCCAAGAGCCTTGAGGACGACTTCCACGTCCGCGCCGCCCTCCTGGCAGCACACTGGCTCGGACGGTCGGTGCTGCTCTGACGCCACCGTCGGCAACGAGCCGCACCCCATGCAGGAGCCGTGGCTGGAGTTCGTCGCGGGCGCCGCGAAGTGCCAGGGCGTGTCCGCGACGTCCCGTCGTCCGCCGCGAGCCGAAGCAGGACTTCGCGGGCCTCGACCGCGCCCGAAGACCTGCTGGGGTCGGTGTACGCGTACACCGACCCCTCGGACCGCCGGCCGATCGGCGGCGGCAGCGGCTGATTCCCCGGCGGTCAGCGAACGGGCAGCGCCAGCTCGGACGGGTCAGCCACGGAGGAACCGAACGACACACTGCTCCCCAGCGGGGTACGGCCTCCGTACAGCGGGTCCTTCGTGTCCAGGACCAGCGCCAGCCGGTGCCCGGCGGGCAGGTCGTACGCGGTGGCGAAGAGCGAGACATCCAGCGGGAAGGCACGCCCCGGCTCCTTGCCGGACCAGCTCTGCGGGGCGTGCGAGATCAGCTTTCCCACACCCAGGGCATTCACATCGTAGAGATAGCCGAACGCCGTGCCCTGCGACGCGGAGGCAGTGACCTTGGTGTGCAACCGTGCGGCGCCGCGGATGTGTTGTGCTGCCGCATAGGGTGCCGACTGCCACACGGCGGCGGAGCTACGTGGCAGCAGCGGGACGATGACGGTCGGCGGCAGGGCGGCTGCCTGGTCGAGCAGCCCGGACAGTTCGGCGACGCCGCCGTCCGCGCCCGAATTCGTGCCACCGACGACCGGCTTCTGCCAGCCGGTCCGAGCGGCTTGGCCGAGCGCCCCGGTGCCGCGGAGGTTCGGGTCGCCCAGCCGCAGGTGTTCGGTTCGGGAACTGACGGCGCGCCAGTCCGGGTAATTCTCGTGCGTGCCGTTCGGCCGCACCTCCAGTTCCACCGGCCGCCCTCGGCCGTCGCTGCCGCCGGTGCCCTTCACGTACTGATCGAGCCAGCGGCGCGCGCCGGCCCAGGTGGCGTTGTCCAGCCCCAGCAGGCTCGTCAGCTCCTGTGTGGCATGGTCCCCGGGGCGCAGTTCGAGCCGCTTGGGGCCGGTCAGCCGCTGGTAGAAGGCCGTCATCTCGCTGGGGTTGAAGATGCTGTCGCCCCAGGCATTGGCCAGGAAGACGGCCGTGCCGTGGGCGTTGATCCGGTCCACGTACGTGGCCGGGGATCTGGTGTGCGCCCATGCGACGACCTTGGGCAAGTCGTGGTCGCCGAAGAGGGCCGCCAGTATGCGCGCGAACTCCGGGCTCCTGCGGCCGGTGGGCGCCTGGATGGCAGCGAGCAGGGCGGCAGCTTGGAGGTGCCTCGTCTGCCCGCTGTAGAGCGAGTCGGTCAGGTCGCCCCAGCCGCTCATCGCGGCGACCGCCTTGATCCGCGGGTCGAAGGCGGCACCCATCAGGGTCAGGCCCCCGCCCAGGGAGAGCCCCACCATGCCGATGCGCTGCCGGTCGGCCGGTGTGCGGGCCAGGGCCCAGTCGATGACCGCGGACACATCGGCCACGTCCTTGGGCCCCGCGACATCGACCTCGCCCCCGGAGCGCCAGAAGCCGCGCACGGTGTAGGTAACGGCGATATAGCCGTCGGCGGCCAGTTGTTTGCCCTGGGCGATGTACTCCAGGTCGTTCTGCCCCCAGCTGGCCGGCTGCACGACCAGGGGGTAGCGGCCCTTCCGGTCGGCGCCGGGTGTGCCGGCGGCGGGGGTGAACACATCGGCCTTGAGGACGGTGCCGTCCTTCATCGGTATGTCGACGAGACGGAACGACGGTGTGGCGTGAGCGGCGGTCGCCGCGGGCCCGGGACGGGCGACCGCTGCCGCCGGATCCGTGGCGAAGGCGCCGCTGAGGGCAAGTGCCGTGACCAGCACGGCAGTTGTCATTCTGTGCCGGCAGTGGTGTCTGCCGGTGGTACGGCGGGATCGCGCCATCGATGCTCCATCGGGATCTGACCGCGGTGCCACAGTGATGACACTCATCCGGTGCGGTGGTTCGGAGCGTACGGGCGCATCATCGACCCTGGTGAGGCGATGATCAGCCAAAACTTACTCATGGGTAACGCTTCGTCGGCCGCGGGTCTGCGGCGGCGGGTCCTGAATCAGGCCTGGAGCCGGAGTCGGGGTTCGATCACGGTGAAGCCGGCAGAGCGTGATCGCGTGGCGCCCGGCGCGGTGGTGCCCTACCCGGCGGGGCGGCGGTCGACCGGGGTGAGCGGGGCGCGGATGACCACCGCGGTACGGCGCGGCCCGGACCACGGGGCCGGCACCGCCTCGATCTCGTACGCCAAGCGGTAGGCGAGCGCCTCGTAGTTGACCCGCCAGCCACGGAACTGCGGCCATGCCTCCTCGGGCGTGCGCTCCATCGGATAGCCCTGGGACCCCATCCGCTCCACGCCCCGCAGGAAGTCCTCGTAGCCCAGCTGCAGCGCGTCGTCCGGGTGGGGATCACGGTCATAGGGGATGCCCTGGATGTCGGCGATCTCGCGCAGGCAGATGAAGCCCGCCCGAAGCGCCATCCGCACCTCGGCCTCCGGCTGGGAGGGGTTGAAGGACAGCCGCAGGGCCGCGGCGTCCATCACGGACAACAGGGCGATCAGCCAGTTGCGGGTCGCCTTCGGGGACCGGAAGTGGATCAGGATCGGGTAGGTGGTGTGGCTTTCGCTCACCCCGGCGCTCCACCGCTCCCAGTTACGGAAGAGCTCGGTGAGACTGTCCATCAGGTCGACCTGCGCATAGCGGGCAAGGATCTCCGGCCCCCAGGGCGGGCTCCCCGCTCGGGTCTGCAACAGGGTGACCTCGGTCTCCCTGCGCTGATAGGCGCCGTAGAGCGCGGGCAGATAGCCCACTTGCAGGCCGATCACGATCGGGCCGGTGACGGCGGCACAGAAGTCGATCGTGTTCAGCGTGACTCGGTTGCCGCTGGCGAACCCGAGCGTGAAGAGCGAGGAACCCGCCTCGATCAACGCCTCCCTCATACTCAGCCGGCTCACGGCCGCCTCCAGCAGCGCATAGCCGACCATGAAGCACACCAGCCAGCTGATCAGCGTGACGACGACGGTCAGCGGCGCCATGGGGGCGAGCGTCCGGTCCTTGGCCTCCGCACTCGACAGTCGGTCGGCCACCAGCCGGAACGGCCACCGCACCAGACGCTGGACGAACTGGCCGAAGCCGGAACGCGTCGGCCGGGGAACCACCAGCGAGTGCAGCACCGAGGAAAAGATCCCCAGCACGATGACGGCACCGGCAATACCCAGCAGCACACGCACCGCAGTCCGCTCCTTCCGCACCCCACCTCGACGACGGAAGCGTACGGGGCGCCACCCCCGGGGCTCCGCCAACCCGGCGGCGACGAGCGCACGCGCCGAGGCGAAATGCCACCTTTCTCACTTGCCTAAAAGACTTAGGCAGATACATAATCGCTTCAGGCAAAAAGAAGGAAGGCTATGGCACGCGTAGGACTCACCACGGAGCGTCTGGTCCAGGCGGGGGCGGAGCTGGCCGACGAGGTCGGCTTCGACCAGGCGACCGTCTCGGCGCTCGCCAGGCGGTTCGACGTCAAGGTCGCGAGCCTGTACTCGCACCTGAAGAACTCCCATGACCTCAAGACCAAGATCGCCTTGCTCGCCCTGTCGGAACTCGCCGACCGGGCCGCCGCCGCACTGGCCGGGCGCGCCGGCAAGGACGCCCTGGCCGCCTTCGCCCACACCTATCGCGACTACGCCCGGGAGCACCCCGGCCGCTACGCCGCCGCGCAGTTCAGACTGGATCCGGAGGCGGCGGCAGCGAGCGCCGGCGGCAGGCATGCGCAGATGACGCGGGCGATCCTGCGCGGCTACGACCTGGCGGAGCCCGACCAGACACACGCGGTCCGGCTCCTGGGCAGCGTCTTCCACGGCTTCGTCAGCCTGGAGCTGGCCGGAGGGTTCAGCCACAGCGCCCCCGACTCGCAGGAAACCTGGGCATGGACCCTGGATCGCCTCGACGCCATGCTGCGGAGCCGGCCCGCGCCCTGACCGCAGCCACTCCGGCATGCGCAGGCCTCCGACCACAGGGTCATGACGCATCGGCAGGCCTGAACACTCAGACACCTTGATCAACAGGCTGGAACAATGGACGTCACACACACCTGGACCACCTCGCCCCTCACCGCGGACCTCCTGCGCGGCGCCCTGGATCTGGAGCGCACCGAGCACGGTGTGCTGCCGCACCGGCTGCCCGCCCGGGCCCGCGCACAGTGCTCCGCGGGCCAACTGGCGATGGCGGAGGCTCAGCCCTCCGGTGTGCGGCTGGTCTTCCGCACCCGGGCCACCACCGTCGAACTGGACACGCTCCCCACCAAGTTGGCCTATCGGGGCGCCCCGCCCCGGCCAGACGGCGTGTACGACCTGCTCGTCGACGGCCGTCTGGCCGGCCGGGCCGGTGCGAGCGGCGGCAACGTCCTGACCATCGACATGACCACCGGGACCTCGGAAACCCGGCCCGGCCCCGTCGGCACCGTCCGGTTCACCGGCTTGTCCCCCGAGGCGAAGGTCGTCGAGATCTGGCTGCCGCACAACGAGATCACCCAGCTGATCGCCCTGCGCACCGACGCCCCCATAACCGCCGTATCGGACCGGGGCCGTGTGTGGCTGCACCACGGCAGCTCGATCAGCCACGGTTCCGACGCCGAAAGCCCCACCACTACGTGGCCGGCGCTGGCCGCCTCCCTCGGCGGCGCGGAGCTGATCAATCTGGGTATGGGCGGCAGCGCCCTGCTCGACCCGTTCACCGCCCGCGCCCTGCGGGACACCCCCGCCGACCTGCTCAGCATCAAGATCGGCATCAACCTGGTCAACACCGACCTGATGCGGCTGCGTGCCTTCGGCCCCGCGGTGCACGGCTTCCTCGACACCATCCGCGAGGGGCACCCCACCACACCGCTCCTGGTCGTCTCCTCCATCCTGTGCCCCATCCACGAGGACACGCCCGGCCCCTCGGCCCCGGACTTCAGCAACCTCAGTGCCGGCAAGCTGCAGTTCACGGCCGCGGGCGACCCCGCGGAGACCGCTGCCGGGAAGCTGACGCTCAAGGTCATCCGGGACGAGCTCTCCCGCATCGTGCAGCAGCGCGCGGTCGATGACCCCCACCTGTACTACCTCGACGGCCGCGAGCTCTACGGCGAGGCCGACTTCGCCGAGCTGCCGCTGCCCGACCAGCTCCACCCGGACGCCGCCACACACCGCCGCATCGGCGAACGCTTCGCCGAGCAAGTCTTCGGCAACGGCGGCCCCTTCGCCACCCAAGGCGCCTGAGCCCCGGCTCCGTCCGGCCGGACACGACCGGCGGGACGGAGCCGGAGAACGCCCTCAAAATCCTGCGGGCGGGGCGGCCGGTGCCGATGTGGGCGGCATTTCGGTCATGGGGGCCGGCGGATCATGCGTGGCGTGGATTCATGGACGGTCCCCGACGCGGCGTTTCCCACCCCGCCTACCACCGCCAACCCTGCCGGGCGCAGAGCCGATGTCCGCGGGAGACGCAGGGTTATGTCGACTGCGGCGTGGAACCGTGGGTGCGCAGTTCCTCGTTGATGCGCTGGGCTTCCTCCAGCTGGTCTTCGAGGACGACGATGCGGCAGGCATCCTCGATCTTGGTGCCCTGGTCGACGAGTCCACGGGCCCGGGCGGCGATGCGCAGCTGGTAGCGGGAGTAGCGGCGATGACCGCCTTCGGAGCGCAGCGGGGTGATCAGGCGGTTCTCGCCGAGGGCGCGGAGGAAGGCGGGGGTGGTGCCGAGCATCTCGGCGGCCCGGCCCATGGTGTAGGCGGGGTAGTCGTCATCGTCGAGATTGTCGGCGGGGCGGGGACTGCTAGGGGGCATAGCACCTCTTCTTTCGGGGACGCATCGAGGGGCCCGGGTGCTGTACGGCACCCAGGCCCCGAGCTTTCAACACCATCTACCGGCAGACTGCGCCGGCCTTCCTTTTTCCGCTGGTCCGCCCGGGAGGGCGGAGGTGCGGGGATCGCGAATGCGTGACCGGGGACCACCTTCCGTTCTGGGGTCTGCGGTACCCGAGCGGCGTGTTCCTCGCCCGGGCGATCCTGATGGCGTCCGCTCCTTACTTCACTCGGTTACTCGGTCCTACTGCTGGATCCTGCGGTACTGCTCACGACCCCTGGGGCCGCTTGGCCCGGCAGTCAGTGACGGAACCCACCACTTCCGGCCCCGCCGCTCCACTGCCGTTCCACAACCTGCTTTGACCTGCATGCACGGCAGTTCATATCTGCCGTGCCCTCTTTACTGCCTTGGCTACGAAAAAACAGTAACCCTACAGCCAGCGGATGTCTACTCTGGCCGTGACAGATTTTCGTCAGAGCGGGAGGCTGAAGTTCTGCCGCACCTATGCCACGGGAACCCTCGGGGGAAGCTCTTCCGTCACGGGCAAGAATGCCGATGCATCGGACCGAGAGGCCCCGGTCCGGGAGACGGTGGTCGCCCTAGTCACCCCGTACGCCTCTCGCGCACATGCCGGGGTCCCCCGCTGCGGCGACACCGGCCCGGCTCCGGCCCAAGTACCCGGACTCATAGCCCGGTTCACCGTCCACGAAGACAATGCCGATACCGATGCCGATACCGATACCGATGTCGATGCCGGTGCATCCACGGCACGCGTGAGCGAGAAGAGCCCGACGCCTCGGCGGATGACATCGCGGACGAGGGGAGGGCGCGGGCTGAGCACGGAGACGCCCAGGACATCGTCCGGTGGGGCGGGTCCGCGGGCCGCGCCGCTGGTCAGCCCGCCGGTACGACGTTGGTGGCCTCCACAGCGGGGCGCAGGGCCCGCGCAAGCTTGACGCCGTCGCCGACGGCCCAGAAGTGGGTGAAGAACAGGCGTGGCTCGTCCCTCAAGCCGTGGTTGTGCAGCTCGACGAGCTGGGCGCCGGCACGCCGCAGCGCCACCAGGACGTCCTGGACCTCCCCGGCGATCATGGCGCAGTCACCGCTGATCGCGGCCCGGCCGCCGCCCAGTGGCTGGAAGTTGAACGCGCTGGTCGATCCCAGGCCCGGGGGCAGTACCAGGTGGCCGTCAGTGATGGTCTCGCGGCGGACGAAGATGCACTTGTAGATCCCCTCGTCGACGGAACCCTTGGCGCCCAGCGCCGCATCGATGCCGGCGGTGTCCAGGTTGACGGGCCGCGGCGGAGCGGCCGGTCGCGGGCGCGGGGTTCCGGTGCGGTTGAACGCCGCGCGCAGGCCGCGGGCGATGGGCCCCGGCTCCTTGCCGTGCGCATGGACGTGGATCCACCAGAGGTCCGGAATCTGGGAGAGCAGATGCTTGTGGATCGCGGTCTGCTCGATCCCGTGCTCATGCAGGGCATCGATGAACTGCTGCAGTTCGTCCTCGGTGACCACCACATCGCCCATCGCCAGCGTGCTGTCGTCGGCGTAGCGGACGAAGGACACATGCGAACCCAGCGCGAGTGCCGGTTTGACGGCGATCTTGCGGGAGACCACCTTGAGGTCCCGGCGCGGGAGGCCCGTGTGGTACATCACCTTCCGCTTCATATCGCCTGTTGGGCTGAGGTGGTCGGACACGTGCGTCCAGTCCGACAGGGTGGTGGGCACCGGCTCGACCAGCCCTCGGCTTCTCGCCTCGGCCGCCCCGGCGGGAAGGGCGCGAGCGGGGGTCTGCGCCCCGGTCAGCATCGGCGCCAGGGCGGCCGCGGCCAGCACGCGCCGTCGTGACGTACCCGCTCGCGGGTCCTGCTGTCGCTCTCCAGCCATCATGTGAGCACCTCCATGACGAGATGGAAGCATGGCGGGCTGGAGACACCGTCATCCCCGCCACTGCTTGGGGCCAGCTGGGCTAAACAGTCGTCATGACGGGTGAGACGGCCGGCTGCGAGGGCGGTCGGCGACCGTCGCGCACGGCCCGCACAAGGCGTCGTAGGTGCCCGCCCGGCATCCTGACGTGCCGTAGGCCGGGTCATTGGCACCGACAACTTCACCGACGCGATGCAGCATCATCACCACGCGATCCGGGCCGAGTTCCCTGCGTCGCAGTGTCCTACGCCCCTACGACGGCCCCGTTCATGTCGCTGAGCAATGAGCACGGACCAGCGTGGACCGGCTCGGACCGTCCCGACGTATCAGCCCGGCCCACCTCCGCCTGCGGAGAGCACCGGCACGGCCCCGCAGCGCGTGGCGCGAGGCCGTGCCCGCAGGTCCACGCCCGTTCGAACCGGCACGGTCAGGAAGACCCGCATCGGCGCACGAGGACCCGTTCCATGCCTACGAACTCCGGTTCCGTGGCGCGGACTTCGCTACCCATGACATCCCGACCGGCCCGGGGAACGATCCGGCGAGGCACGCCGTTTCCCGCCTTCCCACGGTCACGCGATCGGACGCGAGGCGCCGCAGATCACAGGCTCCTCCGCGGACGCGCATGTCATGCCCCTGTCATGCATAAGTGTAGAACTTGGTGTGGTCCAGCAGGTCCGCCGGGGTGACGTCGTTCCACGGCTTCATCGTGTCGTGGAGGTCGACGACGTCCGGTGTGTTGCCGGTCGGCAGATACCCGGACTTGGGATGCAGGCGCTGCCATTCGTCCCAGAGCTTGTCGATGAAACAGTGGTGCAGCCAGAAGACGGGGTCGTTGGGCGAGGCACCGGTGGTCATCTGCCCGCCGACCCAGACGTGCACCCGGTTGTGCAGATTCGGGCCGCGCCAGCCCTCGACGTTGTTGCGGAAGCCGTCGGAGGAGCTGTTCCAGGGGGCGGCGTCGTAGACGGTCGTGGCGAGTACCCGGTCGACCTCGGCCCGGGTCGGCAGTTCCCGGACCCCGGTGCCGAGCGAACGGCGCAGAAACGTCCGGCCGTCGACGCGTATGTTCATCGGCCAGTTGCCGTTGCCGAAGGCGAACGGCCCCGAGGGCACCCGGCCGTCACCGCTCCGCCCGTCGCCGCCGAGGAAGTCGTCGGCCCACAGGGAACTGCGGGGTGTGCGATCGACGGTCCAGTCCCAGTAGGGCAGGGTGACCGACGGCGTGACGGACTGCAGGGCTTGTTCGAACTGCAGCAGGAACCTGCGGTGCCAGGGCAGGAATGACGGGGACCGGTGGCCGGTCCGCTCTCCGTTGTCGGTGTCACCGATGATGAACGCGTTGTGGGTGCTGATGAACTCGTCGTAGCGGCCGCTGCGCTTGAGTTCCAGCACCGCATCGACGAAGTTCCGCTTCTCGGTGGCGGTGAGGTCCGCCTGGTTCTTCCGGACTGCCATGTCGAGGACTCCTCGGTGGGGGGACGGTCAGGGGCAGGCCTCAGCCGGTGACGACGGGGACCAGTTCAGCGCCCTGCAGTTCACGAACGGCGGCGCGCGCCAGGGCGCGTGGCGTGGTGAACGTCTCGTAGTGGTTCACCAGGCTGATCCAGGTGCCGTCCGCGTTCCGCATCACATGAAGGTCGTCGTTGTCTATGCGGACGACGAAGTCCATGCCGTCGTGCGGACCGGACTGTCCGCTCTGGGGATCCACAGGACTTCCGTGGCTGCCGTGGCTTCGGGGACTTCCGTGGCTTCCGTTCGCCGAAGCTCCCTCGTCCGCCGGCCAGCCCTCGATGTGGCGGCCCTGGTACATCTCGTCGAAGGGCTCCGGCATCTCGTGGCCGCCGGGGCGTCCGTGGCCTTCTGAGTGTCCGTGGCCGTCGGCGGGGCGGGCGACAGCGGTGTCGGCGCTGACAACGGGTGCGGCGAGCGCCGCTCCGGCCAGGGCCGCGGCGCTACCGTGCAGCACCTGGCGTCGGGTGGGACGCGACATGTTCCACTCCTCTGTTCGTCTCGGCTCCTCCTCTGTGGCGGGGCCGCAGAGGATTCGGTTCTTCAAGCCGGCGCGCCGGAGGTCGGCCCGCGCCGCCACATGCTGGCAGGGACGAACGGATCATCAAGTTGCACCGGCGGATCGGGCCACGAACGAGACAATCCCCGGGAGAAGGTGCAGGATTCAACGGCGGTGATCGTGCTCATGTCCGGGCACACCTGGTCGCGGAACCGGATATTCCGCGATGTGGAGCACCACCAGCCGCAGATCCTTTCCCCGCGCCGCAGAAACCGTGAGTCGCCCCACGGCCGGAACTCGGCGCGAATGCAGGGGGCTTGGGGCGCATGGGGTTTGGGCTTCGAGCTTCCGCACCGGTGGCGTGTGGAGTGTGGTGCGCGTGAGCAATCCTTCAGCCCGTCGGTGCCTCTGGACAGAGGCAGTGAACTGTACGACGAACGACCCGCTGCCGGGATGCCGGTACGCCATGACGCAGTGACGCCGAGACAGAACATGCGCGGCTGTACCGGCTACCGGCCCGACTTCACCGGGTCGGACCCCTCGGCAACTCCCCACTCCCCAGACCGAGTTCGAGCAGCACTCGGAGAAGAACCCTCCCCCGGCCGGCTCGCGGCGGTTATCGCCGACAGCCGGGCACGGACCGCTTCGGCCTGTTCAGGGCGACAGACGTAGTGGTGACGCTCAGCGGTCCGCCGTCATGCCCACTCGACGAGTTGCAGGACGATGCCGTTGGGGTCGGTGACCTGGAACAGCCGCTCGCCCCACGGCTCTTCGCGCAGCGGCATGGTGATGGGTGCGCCTGCCTCGCGGAGGCGCGCCTCGTGGTCGGCGATGCCGGTGACCGTGAAGGCCAGGATCAGACCGGACGCCCGTTGGTCGCGCTGCTCCGGAGGCAGCACCTCGATGCCGCGCTGCAGCAGGACGATGTCCGCCGCGGCATCGTCGCGAGTCAGCGAGGCGAAACCGTCCGCGGCCGTGACCTGCGCATAGCCGAAGTGGGTGATCAGAAAGTCGCGGGAGGCGGGCACATCGTCGACGGTCAGGGAGATGGTGGAGGCGGTGATGTTGATGGGTTCTCCTCGAAGTCCTCGAAGCGGTGAGGCAGATGCGGCAGATGGGGCAGGTGGCCGGTGCCGTGTCGGTGTCCAGAGCCGCCCGCGCACACAATCTTACGTCGAACGTAAAATTACGCGACGGACATCCGGGGGTCAAGCTTATTTTTACGTCGGATGTAAGATTTGCTCCATGAGTGCTAGTGCTGAGCCTTTGGGCCTTCGCGAGGCCAAGAAGCAGGAGACCAGGCAGCTGATCTCCGACCACGCCACCCGCCTCTTCCTCCAGAAGGGTTTCGAGGAGACGACGATCGCCGAGATCGCCACCGCCGCGCGCGTCGCCAAGAAGACCGTCACCAACTACTTCGCGCGCAAGGAGGACATCGCTCTCGACCACCACGAGGCATTCACCGCGGGCCTCGCCCGCACCGTCGAGAACCGCGCCGCCGGCGAATCCGCGCTCACCGCGCTGCGCCGCGCCTTCAGCTCCGCCGTCCAGGAACACGACGCCGTGGCCGGCTTCGCCGGGCCCGACTTCTCCCGCATGATCGCGGGCAGTCCCACCCTCACCACGCGGCTGCGCGACCTGCACGACGAACGAGAACGATCCCTGGCCGACGCCCTCGCCTCCGCCGTCGCTACCGACGCCGGCGACATCACCCCCCGTGCCGCGGCCGCCCAACTCGCCGCCGCCCACCGCCTCCTGTTCTCCCGGATTCAGGAACTCACCCTCGCCGGGCACGACAACGACCACATCGCCGCCACCCTCGCCGCCGAATCCGTCCGCGTCTTCGACCAACTCGAACCCGCCCTCGGCAACTACGCCATCCGATAGGCCCCGCCCGCCTCGTCCGCCGTGACCACGCGACCGTCATGACGCGGTTCGGCCTCGCCACGCTGTCCGGGTGAACCGGACGGCCACCACATGCGGCGAGCCGTCGAGCCATCCGGACTGATGAGCGGTCGAGGCGCGGGCGTACCCGAGGCGGACGCGCCCGGCCGACTCGATGCCGGCGGTCGCGGGCCTGGACAGCTCCGTCCACGCCGAGCCGGACTTGCGTACGGCGGGGGTCGGCACGTTGACGGCATTGGCGAGGTGGGGCACGGGGCAGAAGCGGGTGGTGTGGTACTGGATGGCTACCCTGCACTTCCCGGTGCGGCAGGGCGAGCCCGCTGGGGCGCGGCGCAGGTGGAGCGCCGGACCGGCCCCGTGTTTCACGAGCGACCACCTATGGAACAGCGCCCCGGCCAGCATGGATGTCGGATGCCACCACGCAGGGTCAGGAGGTCCGGGTGTGGTGGTCCAGCAAGCGGGTGAGCAACTGCACGAACTGGTCGCGTTCGGCCGGGCTCAGCGGCGCGAGCAGTTCGTCGTGGAGGTCGTCCAGGACCTTGTCGAGGCGGCGTAGTTGACGGCGGCCTTGGGCGGAGATCGTGATGGTGTTGCGGCGCCGGTCGTCGGGATCCGGCGCCCGCTCGACGAGGTCACGCTCGGCCAGTTCGTTGAGCACACCGACCATGTCGCTGCGGTAGATGCCGGTGCGACCGCTCAGGGCCGCTTGGCTGCCCGGCCCGTAATCCTGCAGTGAGGCGAGCACGGCGTAGTGCCACTTGCGGGCGTCGACCTGGGCCAGGCCCTCGTGTATCAGCCGGTCCGACCGCACGGTCAGCTGCGACAACAGTCGGCTCGCCCGTCGACGCAGCCGGTCGGGCGTCTTGGGCGCGCCGTCGTCGGGCATGTCCGCGGCTTCGGCTCTGATCATGGCGCCCATCCTACCCATTGCGTTAGTTCGACTAACGATGTACGTTCGCCCGCGTTGAGAACGTTAGTGCAATGAACGTTCGTTGAACGAACACCAAGGAAGGAAGATCTTGCCCACCAAGACCCTGCAGATTCCCACCCCGGACGGCCAGTCCGACGCTTTCGCGGCCTTCCCCGACGGTGGCGGGCGGCACCCGGCGGTGCTGCTGTACACGGACGTCTTCGGCGTGCGGCCCGAGCTGGAGGAGAGGGCCCGCGAACTGGCCGAGCACGGGTACTACGTGCTCGTCCCCAACCTCTACTACCGGCACGGCCCGGCACCGGTGATCGAACTTCCCGAGCACATCGGAGAAGAGGTCCGGCCCGCGGTCGTCGCCCAGCTGCTGCCCTTGGTCGAGGCGCACACCACCGAACGTGCCCTGCGCGACGCCGACGCCTACCTCAGGTTCCTCACCACCCAGCCTGAGGTCAGCGCCGGACCGGTCGCCGTGATCGGCTACTGCATGGGCGCCGTCTTGGCGATGCGCACCGCAGCGGCCCACCCCGACCAGGTGGCCGCCGTCGCCGGGTTCCACCCCGGCAACTTGGTCACCGACGCGCCCGACAGCCCGCACCGCCTCGTCCCCGAGCTCACCGCCCAAGTCCACCTCGGGCACGCCGTGAATGACATGTCGGCCGAGGCCCTCAGCGAGCTCAACCAGGCCCTGGATGCCGCGGGTGTCGGCTACACCTCCGAGATCTACCCCGACACCATCCACGGCTTCACCATGTCCGACACCGACGCCTTCAGCGCCTCCGCGCTGCAGCGCCACTGGGACCGTCTGCTCCCCCTCCTCGACCGCACCCTGGCCAACAGCTGAGGCTCCTGCTCGGAAACCCCACCTGAAGTACCCGCCTCCGGAGTCCGTGGCTCGCACGCCGGCCGCAACGTGGCGGCCGGGACCTGGTGTGGTCATACGCCGCATGCAGCAAGCCGCCTGGAGCCAGGCTCAACTCTCCCCCGGGACATGGCCGTCCCGGTCCCCTAGGCCGTGCCTCTGCACTCGTTGAGTCCCGCGATCGCCAGCGCGTGCTCCTCGGCGTACGCACCGGCTCCGGGCAGTGCGAGCGCGGTCCGGAACTGCTCTTGTGCCCCGGCGACGCTGCCGGCCGCGGAGTAGGTGCGGCCCAGGCGGCAACGGATGTGCATCTCCAGCCGGACGCGGTGGGGGTCGGTGAGCGGGGAGAGTGTCCGCTGCTGGGAGAGAGCCCGGTGGTGGAGGGCTACGGCGGCGCTCAGGTTTCCCTCGCCCTGCTCGGCCGTGCCCAGCCGGGTCAGGGCGAGTGTGTGCAGGAGGACGTCCCCGGCCTGCTCAAGCAGGTCGCCTGCCCGGCGAAGCAGGTTCTTGGCCGCACCGTAGTGGCCGAGGGCGAGCCGGACATCGGCGGCGCAGGTCAAGGCCCTGCTGAGCACGCGCGGTCGGCCGTTCTTCTCGGCGTGGGTGCAGGCGTCGGCGAGGCAGGCCAGCGCTTCCTCGTTCCGCCCCTGCGAGTGGTGCAGCATGCCCCGCACGGCGAGCCCCATCGCGGTCAGCCAGTTGTCGTCGAGCCGCTGAGCCAGCTCCACCGCCGCGGTGAGAAGAGGCATCGCCTGCTCGTCCCGGCCCAAACAGAAGTGAGCGGTCCCCAGTCCGGTCAGGGCCCGTGCCTCCTCGCGCCGGTCAGTGTGACGGCGGCTGAGGTGAAGTGCCTCGGTGAACCAGGCGTGGGCTTGGAGGTAGCGGCCCTGTTGGATGTCGGTGATGCCCATGCAGTTCCGCAGTGCGGAGGCCATCCGCCGGTCGGTGGCCCGGTCCGCGTGGGCGAGTGCGATCTCAAGGGCTGTTCGGCACTCGTGGTACCGGCCCCGGCGTTCGAAGTAGTCACTCAGCGCCTCGGCGATCCAGCACGCGTAGTCGGCCTCGCCGAGCGCCGCGGCGTGCCCGACGACGTCGACGAGTTCTCCATTGCCGGCGTCCAGCCACCGGTCTGCATCTCGCCAGTCCGCGAAGGGCGCTCCAGATGACCGCTGAGGTCAGCGGGTCGAACTCGACGGTCGGCGCCAGGCCCAGTGTGCGGAATCCACGCTGCTGCTCCGGCGGGAGCTGGTCGTACGACAGACGGAAGGCCGCCTCCACGCTGCGCCCCCGGCGCTCAGTTCGCCGAGACGGTGCTCGTCGCCCGCCATTCGGTCCACCAGGTACGCCAGCGTCCAGACGGGGCGGGTCTGCAGCCGCGTCCCGGCGATGCGCAGGGCCAGCGGCAGCCCGTCGCACAACCGGACCAGCTCATGCGTCGCCTCCGGCTCCCGGTCCGCGCGGTCCTCCCCGACGATATTCCTGAGCAGGGACACCGCAGCGCCGGTTTCCAGGGGCTCCAGGGAGACCCGTCGATCGGCGTCCAGCCCGGCCAGCCGCCGTCGGCCGGCCACCAGCACCTTGCTGCCCGGACCGGCGGGCAGCAGCGGCCGTACCTGCTTCGCGCCCAGCGCATCGTCCAGCACGAGGAGCAGCCGCAGTGAGCTGGTCGCGGCCCGCCAGGCGGCGGTGAGTTCGTCGAGGTCATTCGGCACCTCGCTGTCGGCTGCGCCGATCGAGCGCAGCAACCGCCGCAGCACTCGCTGCGGCGAGAGCCGCTGCCGCCCCGTGCTGTGTGCGCGCAGGTCCACGAACTTCGGGTTGACGTGCAGCATCGGGCGGCGGATGCAGGCTTCTCTGAACTTGGGGCCGGTCTGCCCCAAGCCTCTGATCCGTAGCTCTCTGAAACCGAATTGGTGATGGCAGAGGGATCACAGCGAGATGTTCCGGAGAGCGAGAGCCCGCTCCGTCTGCCGCCTTAGTACTGTGACTTCGCATGACCGACACCGAGATCGAGATCACCGCAGACCTGGTCCGCAACCTGCTGGAGGAGCAACATCCAGACCTTGCAGGGCTGGCCATCCGCGAGGTGGCGGGCGGCTGGGGCAACCAAATGTGGCGTCTCGGGGACGAGTTGGCCGTGCGCATGCAGCGCATGGACCCCACCCCGGAGCTCCAGCTCAAGGAGCGGCGGTGGCTACCTGTGCTGGCCCCGCGCCTGCCGCTCCCGGTGCCGACCCCGGTGCGGTTCGGCGAACCGTCCGAGCGCTTCCCCAAGCACTGGACCGTGATGACGTGGGTTCCCGGCGAGCCGCTGGACCACGGCTCGATCAGCCGCGGCGACCACGCGGCCGACACGCTGGCGGGCTTCCTTCGGGCGCTCCATGTGGAGGCACCCGCCGAGGCGCCGATCGCTACGGACCGCGGTGCCCATCCCAAGAACTGCACGGACGGCTTCGAGAACCTCTTCCAGGCCGTTGCCCCCGACGACATCGCTGCCGATGTCCGGGCCGTCTGGGACGATGCCGTCGCGGCCCACGCGTGGCAGGGCCCGCGGGTCTGGGTGCACGGCGACCTCCATCCCGCGAACGTCGTTGTCTCGGACGGAACGCTCTCGGGCATCGTCGACTTCGGTGACATGTTCGCCGGCGATCCGGCGTGGGACCTCGCCGCCGCATGGGTGCTGCTGCCCGAGGGCACGGCCTCACGGTTCTTCGACATGTACGCGCACGCAGACGAGGGGGCGATCCGGCGCGCCCGCGGGCTGGCCGCTATGAAGAGCCTCTTCCTGATGCTCATGGGGCAGAACGGAGATCGGGGTCTTCCCGGCGGCAAGCCGAACTGGGGACCTGCAGGCCGGGCGGCACTTGATCGTGTTCTGAAGGGTGTTTGATGCACGCCTTCTTTGAACTTGTTCTCGATCTTGGCTGAGGGCCATGCGGCTGCCCGCCTCTGCCCGTTGGCTGGATCAGGCCGGAGGAGCGAGCGTCTGACACAGACGCGCTCATGGATGCAGGGGATCCGAAGGCGCGTGCACAGGTGCCGATGGACACCTTCCGCTTCTCGAAGTGGGCGAGGAGGGTGTCCCACTCCTCCTCTGTCGGGATCCGGTACTCCTCGCCGGGGCGGGAGGCCCGTCTGCGGGCGATGAACGCCCAGTGGTCCTCGATCGTCTCGGCAGGGTAGACCGCCTTGAATCCGATCGTGGTGTCGATGTTCCTGTGACCGCAGATGACCTGGGCAATGTGCGAGAGCAGTCCGTTCATGATGGCGTCGGTGACGAAGAGCCGGCTTGTGTCCGCAGAGGCCGTGTGCGGATGACTCCGTGTGGCGATTGAGCAGGTCCGATCGCAGACGCGGCTTTCGCGACGCAGATGGTCGGCTGTGTTGTATTCCGCAGGACCTCCTGTGATGCAGGTCACTCTCTTTCGTGTTCCTGGGGCCGCGCTGTCAGTGGGGACTGAGATCGTGCCTCCGTGAGCGAATTGGTGGAGCATGTGGATGAGCGGGACCGCGTGTTGGGAGTCGTCAAACGAGGCGAGGCGGTGCTTCAGCACTGGCCGCATCGCATTGCGACGACGATCTGCCGTGATCGGGCAGGGCGGATCTTGGTGCTGCGGCGGTCCGAGATGCATTCCCGGTTCCCTGGCTACTACGACGTGATGGTCGGTGGTGCCGTGGACGTGGGTGAGTCGTATGAGGAAGCCGCGGCCCGGGAACTGTCCGAAGAGCTGGGCGTTCGTGTGCCCGTACGCTTCATGTTCAAGTTCCTTTGCCGGGAGGGGATCAGCCCCGTGTGGTTTGGGGTGCATGAGGCTGTCGTGACTGAACCCCTGATCCCGGACCCAGGCGAGATCGCCTGGCAGGGCTGGCTGACAGAGGCCGAATTGTGCGAGGTCGTCGATCAACGGCTCTTCGTTCCGGGAGGACGGAAAGCTCTGCGCCGATACCTGCAGTCCGAGTCCGGGCCGGCAGCTGGAGAGGCGTCTCCACGGCGATCCGCCGATGTCAGTTGCGACTGCGATGCTGTCGGCATGATCCCTTGGAACCCGCTGGTCATCGACAAGGCTCTGCGGGCCAGTTGGGCCGCTGACACCTGTTCCCCGGACGACCTCGCCCGCGCCGGCTGGCAGCCCGACAACCCGGCGTGGGGTCACTGTGACATCACCGCTTTGATAGTGAACGACATCTTCGGTGGCGACCTCATGGTCGGGGAGGTCCACTGCGGCGGAGAACGGCACGGATTTCACTGGTGGAATCGGTTGCCCAGCGGTGTGGACCTCGACCTGACTCACGAGCAGTTCCGGGATGGCCAGACCGTGACCGCAGCCCGAGTCGTCAAACGTCCACCTGGGCCTCTTCCTCGGCGCTGGGAGAAGTATCTCCTTCTGCGCGAGCGCGTCATCGAGCACCTCGGTCACCTCCCCGAGCCTGCTGCCTGACCCGCGGAGATCATGCTTCAACTGCACGTCCCGATCACGGTGGTTCGTGGTGCGGGAAGGCGGCTGACCTGGCCGGCCCCGGTGGCGGCATCGCGGAGCAGGACGATCTCCTCGTGCTGTGCGGCGAGCCGGGCCGGGGCCTGGGTGCGGAAGTCCGCGAGCTCGTCGATCGTCTGTTCCGACTTGGCCAGTCGCTCCCTGAGCTTGGCATTCTCCGCCTTGAGGCGGATGATCTGGGCTTCGCGGGGGTCGGGGATCTCGCCGGCCTGCTGCAGCACTTGGACCCGTCGTTCGAACTCGACGCGGAGGTGAGCGTAGGGGCGGGTTCCGTAGAACGCGGTGCGGTCGACGGCGGCTTCGTTGGCGAGAGTCTTGATGTCGTACTTGCCGCCGGGCGGGATCTCGCTTCGGAGGAGCCGGTCCATGGCGGCTCGGATGCGGTTTTCGTTCTCGGTCCGCTGGGCTGCGGAGATTCTCATGCGGACCTCGTCCATGGTGGCGCTGCCCGCGTCGATCTCGGCGACGACACGGAGAGCCCGGTCGTAGTCGGTCTGGAGCCGGGTGCGTTCGGTTTTGAGTGTGGTGCCGAGCTGGCCGAGGAAGGTCTCGGTGCGTTCGGCGTGCTGGGCCCAGACGGGACGATGACAGGGGTGATGGGTGGCCTGCGGGCAGCGGGCGGAGTTACATATCCCGACCAGTGGACGGTCCGCTGTCGGGGTGCCGGCCAGCTTGAGGCAGAGTGCCCGGGAAGGGTCGGTGAACCAGCAGTAGTTCGCCGGGCCGAGGTGGAGGACCTTGGCGCGTTTGGTCAGCAGGTTGAGCACGTCGCGGTCACTGCGCTGGGTCTTCGGCGCCTTCGCAGCGGCCGCGTCGAGTTGGGGTGACCAGTTCGGCATCCCTCAGGCGGGGCGTAATGCCGACCGGCGGGCGCCACGGCGCCAGGTCGGGATGCTCCTTCAGCATGTCGTCGGTCGTCGCATAGAGTGCTGTCGCGAGGGTGTCCACGTCGTTCGTCACAAAACGATCTTGGACACCCTCGTTCTCGTCTCCGCAGGCACCCCTTGGACCACACCGCCAGGAGGAACCAGTGTCATACCCGCAACTGCTCACCCCGAGGAGAAGCTCGCCGACGCGAAGAAGCTGTTGAGCCTCCCGCGTATCGTCGTGATCTGCGGCTCCACCCGCTTCATGACCGAGATGAACGAGGCCGATCTGCGGGAGACCAAAGCCGGAAAGATTGTCGTCAAACCGGGCTGTGACATGAAGTCGCCGCACGAACTTTGGTCCGATCCTGTCGAGGCCGAGGCGCTGAAGGTTCGACTCGACGATCTGCACCGGGCGAAGATCCGGCTCGCTGATGAGGTGCTCGTAGTCGGCGACTACATCGGAGACAGCACCCGAGCCGAAATCGCCTACGCCCGGTCGCTGGGCAAGCCCGTGCGGTTCACGCACCCCGAAGTCGACCCTGACGCCTGACCGCCCGCTGCCACCTCGACAACCAGGGCCGGCAGCCCGCCGCCTGACCGTCTCGCGGTGGCTTCGGCCGCCGCCCACCCCACACCCTCCGCAGGCATCCCTTGGAATTGATCATCTAGGTTCTCTCGGGGACCGTCCCCCAGACCAGCGAGCAGAGATGGTGCAGATAACTGTGCGGGGATGGAAGATCCTGCCCAGCTGCCGCCTCAAACGAAGCGGTGTCCACTTCGCCATACTCGGCACCGCGCGCCTGCAAATCCTCACTCTCGTCGGGTAGGGGGACGATTCGCGGACGCAGTACGTTCGGAGGCCATGTGGATCACGAAATACACCCACGCATGTGTGCGGCTTGAACACGACGGTCGGGTGCTGGTCATCGATCCCGGGATATGGAGCGAGCCGGCCGCTTTGACCGGCGCCGACGCCGTGCTGGTGACGCATGAACACGCCGATCACATCGATGTTCTTCGCCTGGCCGGGCTCGGCGTGCCCGTCTACGCCCCTGTCGAGGCGGACATCCCACGGCTAGAGGTTACCCGGGTGTCCTGCGACGAGGAGTTCATCGCCGCCGGCTTCCGGGTACGGGCGGTAGGCGGTCGTCACGCGCTCGTCTATGGCGGCCAACCGGACTGCGCGAACCTCGGCTACATCATCGACGAGGCGATCTACCACCCCGGTGACTCGCTCCATGTGCCCAAGCAGCCGATCGCCACGCTCCTGGTTCCGGTCCAAGGATCGTGGATGAAGACAGCGGAGGCGATCGACTTCGTCAAGGCGATCACACCTCAGCGGGCGTTTGCGATACACGATGCCCAGATCAACGATCGCGGCCTCAGCAGCGTCAATGGCTGGCTCACCGAGGAGACCAACCACGGTTACCAGTATCTGAGGCCCGGCGAATCGGTCGGACTGGGTTCCGGGACAGCAGCCCTTGGAGATGAATGAAGCCACAAGGACACCGTGCTCGTCGTGTACGGCACCGTGGTGCCCACCCGCGCCCATTCGGTCACCGGACAGTCCAAGCAACTACAGCTACTCCCCCAACCACCAGGTCGTCATCGACGCCGACAGCCGCCTGGTCGTCGTATTCGTCCGCGCCCTGCCAGGCAACCGCAACGACTGCGGGGCGTGGGCGGAATCCGACGCACCACACGTCCCACAAGCGGATCCGCGCCCGCGTCGAGCACACCTTCGCCCGCATGAAGGCCTGGCAGATCCCCCGCGACTGCCGTCTCAAAGGTGACGGGCTGTTGTGGGCACGAGTTTGATGTCGGCGTCGCCAGAAGAAGACTTTCGGGGGGAAGTCACTCGTGCCCGCGGCGATCGTCGGATGCGCGCATCCCTCTCCAGGCCAGGACGCCCAGCAGTGCGACGACGGCGGCTGCGCTTCCGGTCGCCACGGCGAAGCCGGTATCGAAGGCATGCGCCGCGGCGCTGTGCAGCGCGTCACCGACCCGCCCCCCGGCTCGTGCAGCCACTTCGGACGCAGCACCGAGCGAGCTGCGCGCGGTGTTCAATTGCTGCGCCGAGGCGCCGGGCACCGGGGCGAAGTCGGAGCGGTACACCAGGGACAGCACGGTTCCCCAGAAGGCGAGGCCGAGCCCCGCCCCGAGGGAGAAGGAGGTCTCCTGAACGGCTCCGGCCTCTCCCGCGCGTTCCGGTTTCGCCGCGCCCAGAATCGCGTCCGACCCCAGTGCCATGACCACTCCGGAGCCGGATCCCGCAGCCAACAAAGCTCCGTAGTGAGCCGAGGCGCCGAAGAGAGCGAAGGCAGCCAGCGCCAGCGCGCACAGCAGCAGCCCGCCGGACAGGCCACGTCGGTGCCCCCATCGCGCGGCGAAGCGCGGTGCCAGGGCCGCGCCGACCGCATTGGCCAACGCCAACGGCACGAGAGCCAGGCCGGCGCCCAACGGCGAATAATCTTCCAGCAATTGGAATCGCTGGGTGAGCAGGAACAGCAACGCGGTGTACGCGCCGTAACATCCGAAGATGCACAGCGCGGCGACCGAGAACCGGCGGTCGGCGAACTGTGCGACATCCAGCAGCGGATGGGCGATCCGGCGCTGACGGACGACAAAGCCGGCCAGGAGCACCATTCCGGCGAGTCCGATGCCCCAAACCACTGGCTGAGTCCAGCCGCGCTCGCCCAGCTGCTGAAACGCGTAGACGACGGTGGCGAGCCCGACGGCCGAGATCACGGCGCTGATCGCGTCCCACCGGTGCGGCCGGGTGTTGCGCGATTCCGGCACCAGCAGGGCGCCCCCGATCACAGTGAGCACCACGATCGGCACGTTGACCAGGAAGACGGAGCCCCACCAGAAGTGCTCGATCAGCAGCCCACCCAGGAGTGGTCCCACCGAGACTCCTACGCTGTTCGCCGCAGTCCACAGCCCGATGGCCACCGACCGCTCCGGGTCGTCGGGAAATATGGTCTTGATGATCGCGGGCGTGCTCGCCCTGATCATCGCGCCCCCGACCCCGAGTGCGGCCCGAGCGGCGATCAGCTGCCCCGGCGCCACCGACAGCGCCGCGCCTGCCGACGCGAGCCCCAAGACCACGAAGCCGGACACCAGTATCCGCTTTCGCCCGAACCGATCACCGAGTGTCCCGCACGTGATCAGCCCGGCGGCAACGGTGAGCGCATAGCCGTCGACGATCCACAGCAGCGCGGATCCACTCGGCAAGAGCTCTCTGCTGATCGCCGGCACCGCCACATGCAGCACCGTCAGGTCCATCCCGACCATGAGCAGGCCGGCACACAGCACGCCCAGCGCCGCCCACCGGTGGGGCGTCGTCTGCTTGGTATCAGTCGGCGGAGAGCGGAGAGCGGACGAGTTCAGCAAACCGCGGCCGGCCCCTTTGGGCGCCGGCCTCGGCCGTGCCTGCCCCGACCGCTCAGTCGAAAGTGCTGGCCAGGTAGGCATTGCGGATTCTGATGAGGTGGGGCATGTACCAGCCCAGGAGGATTCTGTCGGCGATACGTCCGACCGGCCCCAGCGGTGAAACGAAGTCGATGACGTCTCTCATCACGGTGCCACCGGTGCCGTCCGGCTCGAAGTGGTGGGCGTGACGCCATCGCTTGAACGGCCCGGACTCCTGCTCGTCCACGAAACGTCGGGGCCGATCGTATGAGGTGATGCGGGCCTTGAGTCGCCAGGTCAGGCCGAAGTGGCGAGCCTGGAAGGTCACTGTGTCACCGAGCGACAGCTCGCCCCGCGTCCTGCCACCAACTGCTCGCTCCGACGAAGCGGCCATCGAGCGGGTATGCGCCTGCACATCCAGGCACACCGCGAACACCTGCTCCGGGGGTGCGGCGACGGTTGTCACGACCTCGAAATTCGGCACGAGCTCAGCCTATAGCGGATGTCCCGTAACCACGGCTCGACCGATTCGCCGGACCGCAGAAACCGGTAGCCGTGGTTGACGAAGTCGATCGCCTCCGCTGTCTTCGTCCACGATCCTTGGACCGGGGTGCTCGCCGACCATGGCCTGAGAGGGAAATAAGCGAGTCTTCGACCGTTTTGCGCCTTGGTTTTGATCAGGGTCACTGGTCGGCGGGGGCCGTGCGTGCCTATGGACGGGGCTGTGCCAACAATCCGGGTTCGCTCTCGTCGAGGAATCCGAGGCCGACCAGGCGTTTGAGCTTCCCGCGGGTGCCTTCGACATGCTTGGGCAGCACCGGGAGATCGAGTGCCAGACACAGGTCACGGGCGCGCAGCGGCCGTCGTTCCTGCTGGACGCCGGGCAGGTCGCCGACTGGGCCCCCGGGTCAGTCGATGCCTTCGATGATGCGGAAGTCGCGCTCGACGCCGTCGGAGAGAGCGACCAGCGCCTCCTGGTAGGCCTCACTCTCGTGTGCCGCGAGGGCCTGTTCAAAGCTGTCGAACTCGATCAGGACAGTGCGCTCGGCGATTCCAGCGTCGTGTGCGACGACCCGACCGCCACGGACGAGGAGCCGCCCGCCCCCGGCCTGGACGGCCGGACCGGCCAGCTTGTTGTAGGCAGCCAGCTTCTCAGGGTCTGAAATGGTGCGGTAGGCACTGACCCAGTAGCCCTTGGCCACGGAACCTCCGGTGTTCGGAAGAGCACATCTGACTTCGAATTCACAATTCAGATCGATCGTACCTAACGACGGGTCACCGGGGTGATTCAGGGCACGCGCCGGTCAGCCCCGGTTCGGGCCCGGCGGTCGCCGCTGACGAACTTGCGGTCAGCCGGCCGCCCGCGTTGCCGCGCTTCTTGCGGCTCGTGGCCCGGTCGGCCTTCTCCGGGCTCACGCCTCGGTCCCGCTTCTGCGCAATCAGGCGCGCTCAGCCCGCGAGGAGTACGCCTCGTCGGCGGCGGCCGCGTCGGGACGGGTGCGCGGACGGCTGACGGTTCCTAGGGCGTCATCGCGTTCAGCCGGGTCACGTCCACCGAATGCGCACCCAGCTGCGGTCGCGGTATGAGTACCCAAAGGGCAGTCGCCGCGATCACACTCGCCGCGAGGACAGCGAGGCCGGTCCGGTCGGTGGCTCATCGGGCCCCGAAGCGGATGGGGTCCTCGACCACCGCCTTGGACAACACAGCGGCAATGAGGGAGAGGGCGATCAGTACCGCGGTGCGCGGCCACCCGCCGAATCCGAGGGCTTCCTGGGGCAGCAATACGTAGATGGGCCAGTGCCACAAATACAGGCTGTAGGAGGCGTCGCCCAGGCGGCGGGGGACGGCGCTGCCCAGTATGCGGCCGGTCTTGCCCTCCGGGGAGGCGGCCAGCAAGGCGATCAGCGCAGCCGCGGCCAGGGAGTGCAGGAACAGACCGCCACGGAACAGGGACGGTGAGCTCTCCCCGTCGCTGAGGAACCAGGACGCTCCCAGTCCGCAGGCCAGCACGCCGCACAACATGTCCACCATCCGGCCCCTCAGCGGGGCAAGTGCGTTGCGGGCCGGGGCGGTGGCGGCGAGGGAGCCGAGCAGCAGGGAGAAAGCACGGGTGTCGGTGCCCTCGTACACCCGGGTGGTGTCGATGGCGTGGGGCAGGAGGACCATGCATACCAGCGAGACCAGAGCACCGGCCGCGGCGAGGGCGGCGGTGGTCCGTTGGCCAGTGCGCTGCCCCCGGGCCAGTACGGCGACCACGAGCGGCCACACCAGGTAGAACTGCCATTCCACGGCGATGCTCCACAGATGGCTGTAGATGCGGCTGCCCGCGGCGTTCCAGTAGCCGATCTGCTCGGTGATGAAGTGCCAGTTCGTCGCCTGGGCGGCGGCCCACGGTGCGTCGTTGAGTGCGAAGCCGAGCTGGGCCGGCGCCCCGAAGGCCCACACCAGAAGCAGGGTGCCGACTCCCATGACGGTCAGTGCGGGCAGTAGACGGCGGGCGCGACGGCCCCAGAAACCGATGAGGTTGATCGTGCCTGTGTTGGCGGCTTCCTTGAGTAGCAGGCCCGTGATGAGGAATCCGGAGAGGACGAAGAACAGGTCGACGCCGAGGAAGCCGCCGCCGAGGTGTCCGGCGTGGAAGAGCAGGACGGCCAGGACGGCCAGGCCGCGCAGACCGTCCAAGGGGCGAGGTGTGACCGCCCCGATGCCGGGGTGCGGCGTGCGCGCCGGTGGCTGCGCGGCGCGAGCGTGGAAGTCGACATGGTGGTGTGGCGTGTCCTGTTCGGGTGTCGGCGCATGTGACAGCGCCCGGGACATGGAGAGGTGCGGGTGAGCGGGGGAAGCATCCTGCTGTGGGCTGGAAGCTCGCTGATCCGTGGAGGGAGTCGCCGGGCGAGGAATGGAGCAGCCACGGCAGGGAGCTGTGCCTTTCGTTCCCCGCCCCGCACCGGTGCGTGGCGGGGTCAGCCGCAGTTGAGCTTGGCGAACCGCTCGTCCCCGGTCCACGAGCCGTTGGCCCACTGCTTCGCTGCGGCCGGCCTGAAGCCGTGCAGCTCGCCGAGCTGGTCGGTGAACCACTTGGCGAAGGCGGCTGATCCCTGCTGGCAGGAGTGGATGCCATCCGGTGAACGCTGGGCCTTCGAGGCGGCGTTGTCGGTGCCCCACAGGGCGGAGGCGTTGAGGAAGTGCACCTTGCCCCCGCTCTTGTCGGCGACCTCCTTCGCCACCTTCGGCGCGCTTTCGATGGCGTCCTTCTGCGGCTTGTAGAAGTCGTCGATCTTGTACGGCGGGGCGGAGACGAGGACGAGTGGGGTGTTGGCTTCCTGCGCAGCCTTGGCCAGGCGCTCGTAAGAGCTGCGCTGCTGGTCCTGATCGCCCCAGTCGTAGGTGGTGATCTGGTAGGCGATGACGTTCGGGTGGAAGGAGGCGACGTTTTTGGAGAAGTCCTTCCAGGTGCTCTTGGAGAGTGCGGCCGAGGGCCCGTCGCCCTGGACGACGGTTCCACCGCCGTCGGAGGCCGCCGACTTGAACTCGACACCGCTCGCCTTCAGTGCTGCCTGGAGGGGAGGGGCCTCGGTGTCGGCGATCGAGTCACCCATCCACAACACCTTCTTGCCGGTGCTCTCCTGCGCCGCCGAGGAGCCGGCCGCGGCCGGGTCCCGGCCGCCGGAGTCGGTCTTGCCGCAGGCGGTCGTTGTCGCCAGGGCAGCGCCGGTGAGCAGGACGAGCCCGACGGTCGCCGCCCTGCGCAGGGGGACGCGGACGAGGGCGTCGGTGCGCTCGGCGGCGCGCCTCGCAGTGTTCTTGGTGTGCATGCCGTCGACGTAACCACCGCCAGGAGCGCCTCGGTCGGGGCGTCATCCCTTCATCACACACCGGGAGAACCGCTGTCACGTAGCGGTAGAAGCCTGGCTAACTGATCGTTTCGATATGAGTTTCGGAGTCGTCTCAAGCAGATGATGCTGCAGGCGAGTTGGAGCAGTGCGAGGTGGAGGTCGGCGCATATCTCGTAGCGATCCGGAGTCGCTTGCACTGGTGGAGCCAGACGAAGGTCCTCTCATCGTGACGATTCCCGCTGGTCAGCGAAGCGGCCAGAGGAGTGCCAGGCCGCCACGCCACTGCGGCCGACCCGTTCCGCCGGAACGTCCCGCCGGCTCACGCCCTTGCACAGCACGTAAACGATGCCGCGCAGCGCAGCACGGGCATCCGCAGGCAGTCGGCCGGGATACCGATACCGCCTCGGGGCGTACGGACAGGCAGCAAGGGCGTCGCACGTTCCCACAGGTCATCAGGCACCAGGTCGGCAGACACACGAAGGATCGTGTCGGCTCGATCCCCAACTGCCAAGCCCCACAACGCAATTCCGAGGGGATCCAGTGGGGTCGCGATCGAGCCCGAGCTGCACCGGATCATCGCAGGAAAGTGCGGGAGCGAGCGTCAATTACAGGTTGACGATTCTCGACCGTCAACTTAAGATTGACGCATGAGCCCACTCGACATCAGCCTCGCCAACCTGATCGCCCGTCTCGACGAGGAACTCCCCGACGCCAACGAACTGGCCCGCATCAGCGAGGCGCGACTGCGCGCCCAGACCCTGTCCGACCTCGGTGACCAGCTCATCGACCACTATGTGAGCAAGGCCAAGCAGACCGGCGCGTCGTGGACCGAGATCGGCGACGCCATCGGGGTGTCCAAGCAGGCCGCCCAGCAACGCCACTCACCCGGCCCCTTCGAGCGGTACACCAACCTCAACCGGCACAGCATCGTGCTGGCGCAGGAGGCCGCCCGCACGCACAAGCACGACTTCATCGGCACCGAACACATGCTGCTCGGCCTGCTCGGCGAACCGCAGGGCCTGGCATACGAGTTGCTGATCGCGAAAACCGAGTCGGAGCAACGCATCCGCGACGCAATCGAGGAAGCGATGCCGGCGGACGGGGAGAAGGCGCTGCGGGGTCACATCGCGTTCCGGCCGGAGAGCAAGGAGGCCATCGAACAGGCACGCCGCGCGTCGGCCGACCTCGGCCACGACTGGGTCGGCACGGAACACGCGCTGCTGGGCCTGATCCGCGCCGAGGAGAGCCCAGCCGCGCAGATCCTGCGCACCCTCGGCTTCACGTCGGACGAGCTGCGCGAGACGATCAAGACCGAGATCACCCAACGGTCCGCCACGCGCGACGAGCAGTAGCGAAACGGTCAGTCGCCGCGGAGGACCGGGCCGGCACAGCCTTCCCACCTGACACAGGACGGTGGGCTCGTGCCGTCCCCCCACCCGACGTCGCCAAAAACCTTGTAGTGCACGGTGGGTGAGGGGCAGCCGTGCACTACAACTCATTTCGAAAGTGTCAACAAGTGCCGCATCGGAACGTGTCCACGTCCCCTGCGGGCCTCGGTCCGCCGGCGGGCGTACTGCTCGCCTACGGGTGCTTCGCCGCGGCCGGGTATGCGTTCCCTGCGGGGTCGCAGCGCACATCCCAGGTGCCGGCGAAATGCCTTTCGCGGACGCGGACCAGAACTTTGGTCTGATCCTGATCGAGGGCCTTCGCCGCGGTGCAGACCAGCTGACTGACGGCCCCATGTTCCAGGCGGTCCACGGTGGTCGGCAGATACAGGTCCACCGTTTGGGGCCGGATGGCTTTGGCGATGACCCGGTCTTTCATGGCCGGAACCAAGGTGAGCAGACCGCGTTTCTGCTCTGCCTCCGAGGGGCCCTTCAGGAACAGATCGATGGCTTTCTGCGGGCCGATGGAAGAGGTGAAGGTGCGGGGCGCGTAGCGCAGACCGGTCGGGCTGACGAAGAGCAGCCGCGCGTCATGAGTGCGTGTCCCGGGCTGGAGCGCACCGCCGGCGGGCGCACCGGCGGTGGTGGGGGCGGTCGGTGAGATGCCGCAGCCGGCGAGCACCGAAGCGAGCAGAAGAGCGGGCACCAACATCAGGAGCGGACCTGGACGCAGGCCGGACGTTCGGCGTTTCACATGTGCTCCGCTGAGGGTGTCCGGGGCCCTTGGAAAGAGCCGCAGCGGGGGGTCGTGGGCAACGTCACTGTGAATCTCGCGCCACCGGCGGGGGAGTTGGCGGCCGTCAACGTGCCCTGGTGCAGCCGTTCGTTCTCCAGAGCGATGGCCAGTCCCAGGCCGCTGCCCTCGGAGCGGGCGCGTGCCACGTCGGCTTTGTAGAAGCGGTCGAAGACATGCGGCAGCACGTCCTCAGGAATGCCGGGCCCCCGGTCGGAGACCTCGATGATCAGTTGCTCATCGCCGCCCTCGGTACGTGCGTGCACCCGAACCGGTGCGCCGCCGTGCCGGAGGGCGTTGGCCACCAGGTTGGCGACGACCACGTCGATGCGGCGCGGGTCGAGGCGGGCTCGCATCTCGTCCGGCACTTCGACCACCACTTCGTCCGTCGTCCAGTCGCGTAGCTGGAGCGTCTTGCGGAGGGCTTCGCCGAGATCGACCTCGTCGAGGTGGAGGGCGGCTGCCCCCGCGTCGAAGCGGGAGATTTCTATCAAGTCCGCGACCACGCGGGTGAGTTTGCGAGTTTCGTCGCTGATCAGCTGCACGGCTTCGGCGGTGTCCGGGTCGAGTCGGCCGGACGTGGCGTCCTCGTCGAGGACTTCGGTGACGGCGCTCATCGCGGCGAGCGGTGTGCGCAGTTCGTGGGAGAGGTCGGCGGCGAAGCGGCGTGCGCCTGCTTCCAGGCGTCGCAGTTCGCCGTGGTCCCGTTCCAGGGCTGCGGCCATGGTGTTGAAGGTCCGGCTGAGGTCGCCCAGTTCATCGTGTCCGGTGGCGTCCAGGCGGGTGTCCAGCACGCCGTGGGTGATGCGTTCGGCGGCGGTGCGCAATTGCCGTACCGGCTTGAGTCCCCGGCGGGCGGCCAGCAACGCGGGGACGACGGCCAGGGCCAGGGCGAGGACGGCACCGGCCTGCGCGGCGGTGACCAGGGCTGCGATGTCCTTTTGCTCGGTGCGCAGGGAGAACGCGGCGTAGACGGTGAGGCCGGAGGGCTTGCTGCCGGGGCTGAACAGGACGGGCACACCGATGGCCAGCCACGGCTCGCCCTGGTGGTCGTAACGCTGGTAGACGGTCTTCCCCTGCGCGGCGACGGCGCGGCGCAGCGAATCGGGGACGTCGGGCGCTTCGGGGCTTCCCGTCACCGGCTTGCCGTCCAGGTAGCCGACCTGGGTGCGCCAGTTGCGAGCCGCTCCCGCACGGTCGAGCTGGCGGGTGAGGTTGCGCAGGTCCTGCACGGTGGGCGGGAACGGCACGTCCGGGGCGAGGGACTCGGCCTGGGCTCGAAGATCCCGGGTTGCGGAGTCCTGGGTCCGCTCCAGAGTGCCACTCTGCGCCTGGTGGAAGGTGAGTACGGCGGTGATCAGGGCGCTGAGGGCGGAGACGAAGAGAAAGGCGACGACCAGACGAGCCCGCAGCCCCCGTGGAAGGCTCGGCCGGCGGCGCGCAGGAAGTCTCACAGCGGGCCGAACCGGTAGCCGAAGCCGCGCACCGTCTGGACGTACACGGGGCTGCGCGGATTGTCCTCGATCTTGGCGCGCAGCCGCATCACACAAGCGTCCACCAGGCGGGCGTCGCCGTAGAAGCTGTGCTCCCAGACCTGCTCGAGGAGCTGCTGGCGGCTGAAAACCCGACCGGGGGCCGAGCTGAGGAACAACAGGAGCTTGAGCTCGGACGGAGCGAAGACGAGCTCGGTTTGCCTTGCCGGGCCGGTGCCGTCAACGGGCCGTCGACCGGGAGGCGTCGGGCCCCACCGACGGCAGGTAGCGCGGTGCTCGCCAGGCGTCCAGTCGGTGCTCCACATTGGCCCCCAGCGACAGGAGCGTGGCGTCCTGGTGGTCACCGGCCATCAGGAGCAGGCCGACGGGCAGCTTGTTCACGAACCCGGCGGGCACCGACAACGACGGGTATCCGGCCACGGCCGCTGGGGTCGAGGACGGAATCACGTCGTCGTCGCCCCGCGCACAGTCGGTCGTCCAGGCGGGCGGGTTCGTCGGCGAGGCGATGGCGTCCAGATGATGGGCGGCCATGGTCTCGTCGATGGAGCGCCGCGAAAGGTCCGCCAACTCGGCGCGCCTGGCCCGGTATTCCGGGTCGGTGGTGGGAGGCGCGACCAGGGCCTGCTCGAACAGCTCCTGACCGGCGAAGCAGGTGCGCTCCGCCGGGTGGGTGCGGTGGAACTCGATGAGCTGGGCGAGGTTCTGCGGACCGTCGCGGGTGGCGAGGTAGGCATCGATGTCCCGGTGGAATTCGCTCAGCAGCGCCGGGAATTCGAGTGTGGCGAGCCGCTTTTGGTACGGGAGCGTCACCTCGACGACTTCGGCCCCCGCATGACGCAGTCTCTGCGCCGTACGGGTCATCACGGCGTCCACTTCCGGCCCCAACGAGGGCAGCCGCCACAGGCCGATCCGCTTGCCGCGCAGACCGCCGGGGTGCGTCAGCTCGTCCGGGAGGCCGAGGGTGCCGCGAGGGCGCGAGGTGTCGCCACCACTGATCACCGAAAGGGTGAGCGCGGCATCGATCACATTGCGCGCCATGGGCCCCGCGGTGTCCTGCTCGGCGGAGATCGGCACCACACCGGCTCGGCTGACCAGTCCGAGGCTGGGCTTGTGGCCGACCACCCCGTTCATCCCGGCCGGGCACACGATCGAGCCGTCCGTCTCGGTACCGATCGCCACCTGCGACAACGACGCGGCGAGCGCGGCAGCCGAACCGGCGGACGACCCACACGGGTTCCGGTCCAGTACATACGGATTGTGGGTCTGCCCGCCCACCGCCGACCACCCTGATGTCGGCTTCGCCGCACGGAAGTTCGCCCACTCGGACAGGTTGGTCTTGCCGAGGATCACCGCCCCCGCGTCCCGCAGCCGGGTCACCAGGGCGGCATCGGTGTCCGGCGGGAGCCCGGCCAGCGCCAGCGACCCGGCCGTGGTCGCCATGTCACGGGTGTTCACGTTGTCCTTGAGCAGTACCGGGATGCCGTCGAGCGGGCCACGGGTGTCGCCGTGCCGGTGCCTGGCGTCGCTGGCGGCCGCCTGGCGCAGAGCCGTCGGGTCGGTGCGCAGCACCGCGTCGATCTTGGGGTTGACGGCCTTGATCCGCCGCAGGTAGGCGGTGGTCAGCGCCGACGGCGTGAGGGAACCGTCCACCATACGAGCCTGCAACTCGGGGATCGTCACCGTGTCGAGATCGATTCCCGGCATCGGGAGCGAACCGGCCGGCGGCGAACCGCCGGCGCCCGCTTCGGCGGCTTCCGCACGCGGATTCGGTGCGCCCGTCATAAGGGACCCCGCGAGCAGGGCGGCAATCAGTGTGGCAACGCTCCTCTTCCCCATAAGAGTCAGCGGACTACATCCCGACGCCCGGCACAAGAGTGCCGCAACGTGTGCGCACGTGCCGTGCTCTGACTTCCCTGTGCATGCCGGTGCCATGCCCGTGGTCAGGCATCGAGGCCGCCGCGCTTGACGAGTTGGCTCGCGATCACGTTCCGCTGGATCTCGTTGGTGCCCTCGCCGACGATCATCAGCGGTGCGTCGCGGAAGTACCGCTCGACATCGAACTCGGTGGAGTACCCGTAGCCGCCGTGGATGCGAACGGCGTTGAGGGCGATCTGCATGGCGGTCTCGGAGGCGAAGAGCTTGGCCATGCCCGCTTCCATGTCGACCCGGCGGCCGGCGTCGGCCTCGCGCGCGGCATGCAGGGCGAGCTGGCGCGCCGCCGAGAGTGAAGTGGCCATGTCTGCCAGGTAGTTGCCGACGGACTGGTGCTGCCAGATGGGCTTGCCGAACGACTCGCGCTCCTGTGCGTACGTCAAGGAGTCCTCGAACGCCGCACGGCCGACCCCGAGTGCGCGGGCGGCGACCTGCAGCCGCCCGGTCTCCAGGCCCTTCATCATCTGGGCGAACCCCTTGCCCTCGTCGCCGCCCAGGACGGCATCGGTGGGCGCCCGGTAGCCGTCGAAGGACACCTCACAACTCTCGACGCCCTTGTAGCCGAGCTTGGGCAGGTCGCGGGAGACCGTGAGTCCGGGGCCGTGCTCGACGAGGAGGATCGACATGCCCCGGTGCGCAGGCGCGGCGTGCGGGTCGGTCTTGCACAGCAGGGCGATCAGCTGGGACCGCCGGGAGTTCGTGATCCAGGTCTTCGTACCGTCGACCACGTAGCCGTCCTCGTCCTTGCGGGCGATGGTGCGCATGGCCTGAAGGTCGGAGCCGCCGCCCGGTTCGGTGAGGGCCATGGTCGCCCGGATCTCGCCGGTGGCCATCCGCGGGAGGTAGCGGCGCTTCTGCTCCTCGGTGCCGAAGTGCAGCAGCAGCTTCGCGACCACGGTGTGGCCACCCATCGCGCCGGCCAGGCTCATCCAGCCGCGGGCGAGTTCCTCGGTGATCAGGACGAAGCAGGAGGTGGAGACCGGAGTGCCGCCGTATTCCTCGGGAATGCCGAGCCCGAAGATGCCGAGCTTCTTCATCTGCTCGATCTGGGCCTCGGGGTAGGTGTTGGCGTATTCGAGTGCCCGGACGACCGGTTTGACGTCCTTGTCGACGAAGTCGTGCACCGTGCTCACGAGGGACTGCTCGTCCTCGGTGAGGATGTCGAGAGTGCTCATGCTGCAGCGCTCCTTGCTGGTTGGCGCGGGCGGCCTCTCACATGACGTGGTCGGTCCGCAGGGCGTCGATCTCGCCCGCGCCGTAACCCAGTTCGGCCAGGATCGACTCGGTGTGCTCGCCGACGGCGGGGACGGCGTCCATACGCGGGGTGACACCGGCGATATCCACCGGCGGCAGCAGCGCCGTCACCACTCCCCCACCGGGAATCTGCACGCCTCGCCAGCGGTCCCGTGCCTGGAGCACGGGATGGGCCAGGAACTGCTTGACGTCGTTGACCGGTGCATTGGCGATGCCTGCCGCATCGAGCAGCTGGCTCACGTGCCGGCTGCCCAGCGAGCGGAACCGCTCGGCCACGAGCGCGTTGAGCTCGTCGCGGTGTGCCACGCGGTCGGGTCCGGTGGCGAACCGTGGATCGTCCACCAGATCCGGACGCTCCAGGAACTGCTCACACAGGGCGAGCCATTCGCGCTCGTTCTGCACGGAGAACAGGACGTCCTTGCCGTCGGCTGCGGTGTAGGCGCCGTACGGTGCGATGGTGGCGTGCTGGGTGCCGACCCGCGGGGGCTGGGTGCCGCCGTAGGAGGTGTAGTAAGCGGGCTGGCTCATCCACTCGGCGAGCGCCTCGAACAGCGAGACCTCCACGGAGCGGGCGACGCCCCTGGTCGCGCGCGTCAAGAGGGCGGTGAGGATGCCCGAGTAGGCGTACATGCCGGCGGCGATGTCGGCTATCGACACCCCCGCCCGGGCGGGCTCCTGCGCGCTCCCGGTCAGTGAGACCAGGCCCGTCTGGCACTGCACGAGCAGGTCGTACGCCTTGCGGTCGGCCCATGGCCCGGTGGAACCGTAGCCGGAGATGGAGCAGGGGATCAGTGACGGGAAGCGCTCAGCCAGGGCCTCGGCGCTCAGGCCCATCCGGGCGGCCGCGCCCGGAGCCAGGTTCTGCACGAACACATCCGCGCCGGCGAGCAGACGCTCCAGGACGTCCCGTCCCCGGTCCGACTTGAGGTCGAGGGTCAGGGACTCCTTCGACCGGTTGAGCCACACGAAGTAGCTCGACTCACCCTGCACCGTGGTGTCGTACCGGCGGGCGAAGTCACCCCCTTCCGGGCGCTCCACCTTGATGACCCGCGCGCCGAGATCGGCCAGCTGGCGGGTGGCGAAGGGGGCCGCCACCGCCTGCTCGATACTGACGACAGTGATGCCGGAAAGCGGCAGTTCTTCGGCGAGTTCGGTCATGCGGTGACCTCCAGGGCTGGCCGGGCATGTGGTGCACGACGGCTTCGGTGTGCTGCGCGGGTCCGGTGAGGCATGGCAGTGCGGTCATCGGCGCACGTGGCGCCCCCGAGTCCACGTTCCGGTTTCGCTCATCCCTGATACCCGGGGCGGGTCGCGTTCTCCGATCCGTACGTGCCTTGTGCGGAGCAGCATCATGAACGTTCATTGCTGCGCGGGTGACATGGCAAACATTGATGCCCCCATGCCTGGTGCAGAGGGTGGTGGAAGATCCGCGATTCAGGGTGGATCGCGCACGGCGCGCCCTGAACGGGCTGGAGCGGGCCCGCACCGAAATGCGGCTCGTTTCGTCTGGCATTCGCCCTGTAGGGCCGACTTCCTCTGCCTCTGCCTCTCCTGGACAGTGCTCAGGCTGCGCACCCGAACATCAGGACGTGACGGCGACGGACCGCAGGCCGGCACCGACTTCGGAGACCCTCACGGCTTGCTCGCCCTTGCGCGTCTCGGACATCACCCGGCGCCCCTCCGCGCAGCCCGAGGACCGCCGGCCGGGCAGCTCTTCGAGGCGTGGAAGTCGGTCCGGTCGCCGCAGCTCCGCGCCGCCGGGATGCGCGCAGCGGGCTGCGTGCCGGTCCTGCTCTTCACTCGGTCTCCGCCGGGCCGGTGGGGTGCACTTCGGTATGCGCCATCAGCCGTACGGGGTCGTGGTCGCCGTCCTGGCATTCGGCCCACTCCCAGTAGTGGGAGCCAGGGCCGGTCTGGGCGTAGCCCAAGCGTGCGAGTGCCTGTCCGCGTGCGGTGAGAGTCGGCACTTGCGGGCCGGGCAGTTCCGTGAAGGGCCACTCGTCGGCGGGGACGCCGTACAGGACAATGGCGATCTCCCAGTGTGTGTCACCGGGCGACCGGGTCAGTTGTGCGCGGGTGAGGTGGCCGTGAGCGGTCGGCTCCGGCTGGGGTCCGGGCAGTTCGGCCTGCGGGTCGGTGACCTCGGGCTGTGGGCCACCGGGTTCGGTCTGCGGGGCGGGAATTTCGGCAGTCACGCGTTCTCCTCACTTCAGGCGGCATCCGTCACGAACGGCGGCACCGGCCTGCGCTCCAGGATTTCCACGGGAGGCAGGCCTGGGGTCCGGGAGGCGACGACACCGCGCGGCGAGCAGGCCGGCCCGCCCGCGTGCCGTACGCCGGTGGTGATCAGTTCCGAGCCGACCAGCACCACCGCCTCAGCGGCGTCCTGGTTCGGGGCGGGCCTCAGGCCCTGCAGAAGCGTCTCCGCCAGACGCCGTGCGCGCCCCGCTGCTTCGGGTCGGGATGCCAGACCGACATGCGGTGCCGGCGGTGCCGTGCCCCTGCGTGGGGCCTCGGTGGTGCTCATGGAGCTCACCTCCTTCGCGTCGTCCATGCGTGGTGGCCGGGGAGCGTGCCCGCCATACGAGCGGCGAACCCCGAACCACCCGATCAGACCCCCGACTCGCTCCCCCATTTCGCCCTCCCCACGCGCCCTTCCAGAAGGCGGGAGAAGGCCGACGAGGAAGCCGCTCGCGGTGTCCGCGGCGTCGGCTGCCGTTCATGGTCGACGGCACCCCGGGCCGGGTGGGACCGACGCTTCTGGCTCGTGTGCGGGTGCTGCATGTCCTTCTCCCCGTTGTCGGGGCCTGTGGCGCGGGCAGCGTTCCCTGCCCTTACCCAGCGCATCGGCCACGAAAGGGATTCACCCCCGCAGATCCTTGGGACGCCTCTTTTCGCGGAGGATGAGAAGGGGCGAAACCGCAGGTGGAGGCTCTTGGCGAGCTTCGGCCGGGCCACTCGTGCGGAGCCGTGCGGTCCCTGAGTTGGCCTCTCTCTGGATGCTTGGCCGTGTGACGTTCTGTTACCTGGGTAGGGCAGGGGGCGAGCCGGGGCGGAGTTCGCGGCGGCGGTCAACCTCGCGGACCGCCCCGGCCCGATAGTGCAGAGAGAAAGGAACCGACCGTCATGAAGAACATCTGGGCGTACCCGGCTGACATTGGCTACCAGGGTCAGGAGCCGTTGACGGGGTTCACCGTGGAGACTCCCGACGGAACGTTGGGGCAAGTGGAACGACAGATGAACGAGCCGGGCAGGCAGCACCTCATCGTCGACACCAGCGTGTGGATCTTCGGCAAGAGCCTCCTGGTCCCCGCCGGCATCGTGCACGCCATCGACACGGCCGCCAGGACGGTGACGGTCACCCACACCAGGGACGAGATCAAGGCCGCGCCCCGCTTCGCCTTCGACAGCCAGACCACCGAAGCCTCTTACCTCACCGAAGTCGGCACCTACTACGCCACACTCGGACAGCCGGCCACCCTGTAGGGAACGGGGTACCAGCTGAGACCTCTGCGGGGCGCCGAGCCGGGTTACTGGGCTCGCGAAGCCGCATCGAAGAACTGCGAGCCCTGCCGGCCGTCCTCATCCTGCGACCGCTACCGCAGGATGAGGACCGCCGGGGACCGCCGTCACGATGGCGCGATGGCACGCCGCCACGACCAGGAACCATGAAGTGCTCGTGCGCTTCAAGGACATGGTGACGGTCTCGCTGGGCGGCACGGGAACGATCCGGCACGCCATCAACGACCGGGGCGGCCCGTCCAACTCCGCCACCAACCTGGCCAACCTCGTCAGTTTCCCCTGATCCGTACGGGAAGGAGCGTCCGGAGCCGGCCGAGCGTCTCCCGTAGGAGTGTCAGCGCAGCAGGCTCAGCTTGCCGACGAGTTTGTCGATGCGGTTGCGGGGGCCGATGAGGCTGACGGCGCAGTAGGTGAGGTCGTCGGCCTTGGTTCCGGCGAGCTGTTCCAGGTACTGGTCGTACACCCGCGCCGTCTGGGCGGGTTCGGGCATATCGATGATCAGCACGTCGGCCTTCTCCGCGGCTTTGCTGCGCAGTCCGTGGAGAGTTGCGGTGTCGGCGGCGAGGACGGAACAGCCGGCCCAGGGCAGGCCGGGGTGGCGGAATCCGCCGGCGTCTTCGCCGTCGTGTCCGACGAGTTCGGGCAGCTGCTTGCCTGCACTGGCGGCAATGCAGGCAGCGGCGTTGGCCTGCCGCCCGGCAGGCAGAGCGTCGTCGACGACGATCACCCACTTCAGCTTCGCCTGCCGGGTCGACAGGTCGCTGCGGATGTCCTCGTTGGTCAGTGCTGGTCCGGGCACGGTGCGTCTCCTGGAGTCGGGGTGCGGCAGGCGTGTGCACGGCTGCCGCAGCGGCTTGGGCCGGAAGGCTGCGCCGCCGGCGGGAAGCGGGCAGGCAGGCGGCTGCCAGGCAGCCCACCAGCAGTGGCCGACCGCCGAGGGCAGCCGGGCCGATGGGGCGCCGGCCAGAGCTTGCGCGGGACCGCCAATGCCCCACAGCAGGGCGGCGCCCAGACAAGCCCGGTACCGACGGGCGTGCCGTGGTTCTGTGACCTCATAGCCCTTTAGGCTAGGCATCAATCCGGTGCGACACGATGAGTCGCGCACTTCATACGGCTACAGGGCTGAATCATGGAACTTGATGCGATCGACAAGGCGCTATTGCGGGAGCTGCAGAACGATGCGCGGCAGACCAACCGGGACCTGGCCGCGAAGGCCGGGGTGTCACCGTCCACCTCGCTGGAGCGGGTGCGGCTGCTGCGGGAGCGCGGGTTGATCACGGGCTATCACGCGGCGCTCGATCTGGAGGCGGCCGGCCGGCCGGTTCAGGCGCTGATCTCGGTACGGATCCGCCCGCCGGCCCGACCGGTCATCGAGGGTTTCCGCGAGTGGGCGCAGCAACTGCCGGAGGTGATCGGGCTGTTCGTCACCTCCGGCGCTTTCGACTTCCTGCTGCACATCGCGGTGCCGGATGTGAACGGCCTCTACACGTTCGTCATCGACCGTCTCACCGAGCGGCGTGAGGTGGCCGATGTGCAGACGACCATGGCGTACGAGCACGTGCAGTCGCGCACCATCGAGCCGGCCGACGTCGAGCAGGACCACGCGCCGCACCGGCACCGCTTGAACACCGGCCACCGTTCGGACACAGCGGGCGGCGGCCGTGTCCGATCGGCGGCTACTGCCGACGCGGAGGAACGCAGCGCTCTTGAACCCTCAGTATTCGTGGACCCCTTTTATAGGAGACAAAGGGCGCGCCATATAGGAGACAAAGGCCGCGCCCACGTGCCCCCATTCGGGTGAACCGTGCACATCGCCGGTGAATGCCTTCCGGCCCCGGGCCGGTCGCGGCCACGCCCACTGATAACCGGGCAGGAAATTGATGTCCGTGCGGTACTCCGCACGAGGGGAAAGCCGGCGCACAAAGTGGAATTCCCGCGTGAGCGCACCCGGCCGGGCGGGCAACTCCCCCAGTGCGATGTGCGGCGCCTGATACCGGGCGCGGTGCCCTGTTACTGCTGGGGAGTGGAGGGGGGTGCGGGTTCGCCCCCCGGCCCCGTCATCGGTGACCGAGAGGGCGACCCTTGCGGCCCGGCCCGAAGGCTCCAGCGCCCACGTGTCGAGCAGGTAACCAATATGCGAAAACTTTCCAAAATGTACCCATGCGACTCCCACGCTAGCATCGAACAAAGGTTGTGATGTCTGACCGTCTCTCGTGTCGAGTACAGACGACAACGGAGCTGGCTTCCCGCTGGCGGATTCGCCGTCCGTGCCGACACCAAACCCACCGCTCGGTTCGCCCCCTCGGGCTGGCGCCGGAACAAGCGAAGGCGCCTGGTGCCAGGGCACTGGACGACGGCGGCCGGAACTTCCCGAGGGAGCCCACATGGCGGGAAAGTCGTTTGAAGCGTTGCCCCCCGATCTGGGGGAATCCCCCACGGTCCGGGGCGCGATTGCCGCCCCGACCGCCGGTGTAGAGAGGATTCTCGCCGCGGTGCTGGCTGACGTCGTGGGCGCCGGTCAGATATCGGTCGACAGCAACTTCTTCGACGAACTGGGCGCCGACTCGATGCTGATGGCGCAGTTCTGTGCGCGGGTCAGGAAGCATGCGGACCTGCCGTCGGTGTCGATGAAGGATGTCTACCGGAATCCGACGATCAGGAGCCTGACGACGGCGCTCGCAGTGTCCGCGCCCTCCGCCCCCGTCGAGTCGCCGGTACCCGCATCAACGGCTCCGACGGGTAGGCCGCACTACGTTCTGTGCGGAGCGCTACAGCTCCTGTCCTTCCTCGGTTACTCCTATCTCATCGCCCTCGTCGCCGCGCGGGGCTACGCGTGGATCTCCGCCGGGTCCGGCGTCTTCGACGTGTACCTGCGCTCCGTCCTGTTCGGCACGGCGAGCTTTCTGACGCTGTGCGCCCTTCCGGTGCTGGTGAAGTGGGTGCTCATCGGCCGGTGGAAGCCTCGGCAGATCCGTATCTGGAGCCTGGCGTATGTGCGCTTCTGGATCGTCAAGACGCTGATCCGTACCGACCCGCTGGTCCTGTTCGTCGGTTCGCCGCTCTATGCGCTCTATCTCAAGGCGCTGGGCGCGCGAATCGGGCGAGGCGTCGTGATCTTCTCCCGCAACGTTCCCGTGTGCACCGACCTGCTCGCCGTGGGCGACGGAGCACTCGTACGCAAGGACTCGTTCTTCCCTTGCTATCGGGCCCACGCCGGACTGATCCAGACCGGCACGGTCGCCCTGGGGAAGGACGCGGTCGTCAGCGAGGCGACCGTGCTCGACATCGATACCTCACTGGGCGACGCGGCCCAGCTCGGCCACGCCTCCTCCCTGCACAGCGGGCAGGCGGTGCCCAACGGCGAGCACTGGCACGGGTCACCGGCGCAGCGGACCGACGCGGACTACGAGGTGGTGGGCGCAGCCAACTGCGGTTTCAGGAGGAGGGCGCTGCACAGCGGCCTGCAACTGCTGACCGTGCTCCTCGTGTACGTGCCGCTGACGATCGGCGCCGTGGGCATCCTGGTCGCCGCGGCCCCGCAGCTCGCCGCGGCCCTGGAACCGGGGCCCGCGGCCCTCACGAGCTGGACGTTCTACGGTGACGCCCTGGCGTTCTCGCTCGTCGTCTTCTTCGGCGTCCTGCCCCTCGGTCTCCTCCTCCTGACCACGGTCCCGCGCCTGCTGAACCGGACCATCACACCGGGCAAGGTCTATCCCCTGTACGGCTTCCACTACGGGGTGCACCGGGCGATCACTCTCATGACCAACAGCAAGTCCCTGACGCGCCTGTTCGGCGACAGCTCCGGCATCGTCCACTACCTGCGGTGCCTCGGCTACGACCTCTCCCGGATCGAGCAGACCGGGTCGAACTTCGGCACGGAGGTGAAGCATGAGACCCCGTACCTGAGTTCCGTCGGGAGCGGAACGATGGTCGCCGACGGACTGTCCATCAACAACGCCGATTTCTCCAGCACCGCATTCCGCGTCTCCCGGACGTCGATCGGACCGCGCAACTTCCTCGGGAACCGGATCGCCTACCCCTCGCGGGGCAGGACGGGCGACAACTGCCTCCTCGCGACGAAGGTCATGGTCCCCGTCGACGGGAACATCCGGGAGGGTGTGGGGCTTCTCGGCTCGCCCAGCTTCGAGATTCCGCGGTCGGTCCAGCGTGACAGCAGCTTCGACGGGCTGAAGAGCGAGGAGCAACTGCGCCGCCGGCTCCCCGCCAAGAACAGGCACAATGCCGCCACCATGGGGTGGTACCTGCTGGTCCGGTGGATCTACTTCTTCCTGGTCACCCTGCTCGTCTCGGTCGCCGCCGACCTCTACGCCGTGTTCGGTGCGGCGGCGATCGCGCTGGCCAATGTCCTCGTCGTCCTCTTCAGTGCCGTGTACTACGTGCTGATCGAACGTGCCGTCACGGCATTCCACCCCACGGGCCCGCTGTTCTGCTCGATCTACGACCGCCGCTTCTGGAAGCGTGAACGCTTCTGGAAGGTGCCGTCGGAGACGTACCTGCAGATCTTCAACGGCACGCCGTTCAAGAACGTGATCTGGCGGCTGCTGGGTGTCCAGCTCGGCCGCAGGGTCTTCGACGACGGCTGCTACCTGACCGAGAGGTCGATGGTCACCATCGGGGACGGCTGCACGCTCAACACGGGAAGCGTCGTCCAGTGCCACTCACAGGAGGACGGCACCTTCAAGTCCGACCGCAGCACGATCGGCTCCGGCTGCACTCTCGGGGTCGGCGCCTTCGTGCACTACGGCGTGACGATCGGTGACGGCGCAGTGCTGGCCCCCGACTCATTCCTCATGAAGGGCGAAGTCCTTCCGCAGGCCGCACGATGGGGGGGAAATCCGGCCCGGCAGATCCGCCGGGGCGATGGCGGGGAGTGGAGGTAGAACCGATGGGAACGCCTCTGAAGCACGACGTGGATTTCCGGCGCGATGTGCCCGCCGTCGGCGGGTTCGCCACCGTACCGCGATGGACCCGCACCCCCGTTCCGGGCACCGCCGAGCACGAGGCGGAGCTGCCCGAGGGCCTCATACCTGCCCTGGACCGGCTGGCCCAGGAGTGGGGAGTCACCCTCCACTCGATGCTGCTGGCCGCGCACGCCAAGGTGCTCGGCGCGCTGACCGGTGAGCAGACGGTCGCGACCGGCTATATCGCCGTGGCGGGCGGCAGCCCGCTGCCCTGCCGACTGACGACCGCGGCCACTTCATGGCGGTTGCTGGTGCTCGACACTCATCACGTCGCCTCGCAACTGCCGGGGTACCAGGGCCTTCCGACCGATGGCCCCGGGGCAATGCCGAGCCCGTCCGAACCGTCGCCCGAGACGGTGGTCGATCCGACCGGTGACGGAGGGACCACCGAGGGCACCGTGCTGCGGGTGGCGTTGGTGCGCCAGGACGGCCGGCGCCTGCTGCGGCTGCGGTACCGGACCGATGTGCTCGACGAGGCAAGTGCCGCCAGAACCGCCGGCTATCACCTCACCGCGCTCGCGCTGATGGCCGCCGATGCGGATGCCGCGCACGGGCGGCAGAGTCTGTTGTCCGCCGAGGAGCTCCACCTCCAGCTCGAAGGGCTCGCCGGACCGCGGCGGGAGCTTCCTGAACGGCGATTCCACGAGCTGTTCGAGGAGCGCGTGCGAGAGCACCCGGACACCGTCGCGGCCGTGCACGGCGCTCGGCACTGGACGTACCGGGAGCTCAACGCCCGCGCCAACCGGCTGGCCCACGCGCTGCTGGCAAGGGGGCTGCAACGGCAGGACGTGGTCGCCGTGGTGACCGAGCGCAACCTGGACTGGCTGGCCGCCATCATCGCCGTCTTCAAGGCCGGGGGCGCCTATATGCCCATCGAGCCTCACTTCCCCGCCGACCGCATGGCCACCATGCTCTCCCGTGCCTCGTGCGGCCTGGTGCTGACCGAACCCGACAGCACCGCCCCCCTCGACCAGGCCCTGGACGCGCTGCCCGGGATCCGGAAACTCTTCATCGACGCGATGTGCGAGGAAAGCCGCGACGACAGCGACCCCTGCGTCCCCGTCGCCCCGGACGAACTCGCCTACCTCTACTTCACCTCCGGCTCCACCGGCGAACCCAAGGGCGCGATGTGTGAGCACGAGGGCATGCTCAACCACCTCTACGCCAAGATCGACGACTTGGGGATCGCCGAGGGGCAGGTCGTCGCCCAGACCGCGCCCCAGTGCTTCGACATCTCCCTGTGGCAACTGCTCTCCGCGCTCCTGGCCGGTGGGCGGACCCTGCTGGTCGAGCAGGAGGCCGTCCTGGACGTCCGGCGGTTCCTCGACACGATCGTCAACGGCAGCGTCGGCGTGCTCCAGGTGGTGCCGTCCTACCTCGATGTCGTCCTGTCCTTTCTGGAGCAGCACCCCCGCGAACTGCCCTCCCTGCGGTGCGTATCGGTCACCGGCGAGGCGCTGAAGAAGGAGCTCGTCCAGCGCTGGTTCGCGACCGCGCCGCGGATCAGACTGGTCAACGCCTACGGGTTGACCGAGACCTCCGACGACACCAACCACGAGGTCATGGACCGGGTGCCGGACACCGAACGGATACCGCTCGGCCGCCCCGTCAACAACGTGCACGTCTATATCGTCGACGAGTACCTGTCGCCGGTGCCGCTCGGCGCCCCCGGCGAGATCGTGTTCTCCGGAGTCTGCGTCGGCCGCGGATACGTCAACGACCCCGAGCGCACTCGGCGGGCCTTCCCGGCGGATCCGCACCACGCGGGCAGGCGGCTCTACCGGTCCGGCGACTTCGGCCGGTGGTCGCCGGAGGGAAAACTGGAGTTCCTCGGCCGCCAGGACACCCAGGTCAAGATCCGTGGTTTCCGGATCGAAACAGGCGAGATCGAGAACGCGTTGCTCCGGGTGCCCGGAATCCACGACGGTGCCGTGGTGGTCTCCGCACAGGCCGGCCACGGTGGGCGACTGGTGGCCTTCTACGCCGGGCGGCGCCCGCTGGAGGCCGGCGCACTGCAGGACCGGCTGAGCCGGTCGCTGCCCGCGTACATGGTCCCGTCGGCCTTCCACTGGCGGGAGAGTCTGCCCCTGACCGCCAACGGAAAGGTCGACAAGAAGACGCTGGCCGCACTCGCCGACGAACGCGACACCGCCGTGGACGGCCACCAGCCGCCCACCACACCCGCCGAACAGCGGCTCGCCGCCGCATGGGCCAAGGCCCTCGGCGTCCCGGAGAACCGCATCGGACGGCAGGACCACTTCTTCGAGCTCGGCGGCACCTCGCTGTCGGGCGTCAGAGTCGCGATCTGCCTGGACCGGGTCGTCTCCCTCAAGGACCTCACACAGCACCCGGTCCTCGCCGACCTGGCCCGGCTCGTCGAGAGCCGTTCGACAGCCGGCTCCGAACTGCCGCAGACACTGCCCGGATCCGAGCGTGCGCCACACGGTGCACGACACCGGCCGGCGCCATCCGACGTCGACCGAAAGGAAAACGCCATGGCATCCTCACTTCCGACCTCCCTGCCGGACATGGAGCGGCAACCCGGAAAAACTCCGATGCTGCGGGTCGACGCCGCTGTCGATGCCGCGAGGTGGACGGCCGAGCACCGGGACGCGCTGCTTGCCGCCGTCGTCGAGCACGGTGCGGTCCTCGTCCGCGGCCTCGGGCTTCGCCACGCGGCCGAGGTCGACACGGTCCTTCAGCGGCTGGACCGCATTCCGGTGACGGAGCGGGAATCCTTTGCCTCCCGGCAGACCTACTCCGAGGGCGTCTACTCCTCCTCGAAGTGGCCGCCGAACCAGCCGATGTGCATGCACCACGAACTGAGCTACACGCTTGAGTTCCCCGGCCTGATGCTGTTCGCCTGCCTCGGCGCACCCAGCGAGGGCGGGGTGACCGGGGTGGCGGACTCCACCGCGGTGCTCGACGCGCTGCCGCCCGAGCTGACCGACCGGTTCGCGCGGGAGGGCTGGCTGCTCACCCGCAGCTACAACGACGAGATCGGGGCCTCCTTGTCGGAGGCGTTCGGCACCGACGACCGGAGCGCCGTCGAGAACTACTGCCGCGCCAACGCCATCGCCTTCTCGTGGCAGCCCGACGGTGGACTCCGCACGAGACAGCGCCGCAGCGCCGTGGTGCACCACCCGGTCAGCGGGCAACGCTGCTGGTTCAACCAAATCGCGTTCCTCAACGAGTGGACGATGGCCCCCGAGGTCCGGGAGTACCTGATCGACGAGTACGGCGCCGACGGTCTGCCGTTCAACACCCGCTACGGCAACGGCGACCCCATCGCCGAGGACACCGTCCAGCTGCTCAACAAGGTCTACGAGGCCAACACCGCACGCCGGCCGTGGCAGGCCGGTGACCTGCTGCTGGTCGACAACGTCCGCACCGCGCACAGCAGGGAGCCCTTCGACGGGCCGCGGGAAGTGGTCGTGGCGATGGCCGATCCGCTGCGCCTGGCCGACTGCTCACCGACCATCGAGGTGACCGTCCCATGAACACCATCCGCTCCACCGCAACGGAGTCCGCCATGACCGAACCGTCGCTCACCGTGCCCCCGTTCGCGGTGATCTCAGGAGTGCAGGTCCAGACCGCCCTGCAAGGACGCGAAAAGCACATCGTGGAGGTGATCGAGGAAACCTACCGGCTGCACGGCGCCGGTGAGTCGGTGAACCCGCCGTCCTCCTTCCTCCGCTTCCCGGACCGCCGGTCCTCGCGGATGATCGCGCTGCCCGCCTCGATCGGCGGAGACGCGCAGGTGGACGGGTTGAAGTGGATCTCCAGCTTCCCGGAGAACGTGGCGTCCGACCTGCCCAGGGCCTCCGCCGTACTGATCCTCAACGACCACGCCACCGGCTACCCGTTCGCCTGCCTGGAGAGCTCCATCATCAGCGCCACCAGAACCGCCGCGTCAGCGGCATCGGCGGCCGACTGGCTCAGCCGCGGCCGTCCGCGCCCGATGCGCGTCGGCTTCTTCGGGGCGGGCCTCATCGCCCGCTACATCCACACGTTCCTGGAAGGCACCGGCTGGTCCTTCGACGAGATCGGCGTGCACGACCTGTCCGCCGACAGCGCAGCCGGCTTCCGCCTGTACCTGGAGCAGTCCGGCACCGCCGGCCGGATCACCGTGCACGAGAGCGCCGAGGAGTTGATCCGCTTCAGCGACCTGGTGGTCTTCGCCACCGTCGCCGGTCAGCCGCATGTCGACGACCCCTCGTGGTTCGCGCACAACCCGGTTGTCCTGCATGTGTCGCTGCGCGACCTCGCGCCGCAGGTCCTGCTGGCCTCGACCAACATCGTCGACGACATCGAGCACTGTCTCACCGCCGCCACCTCGCCACATCTGACCGAACAGCTCACGGGCAACCGGGACTTCCTGCACGGCACGCTGGACGACGTGATGACCGGGCGGGTGACGATACCGGCGGACCGGCCCGCGGTCTTCTCACCGTTCGGCCTCGGCGTGCTCGATCTCGCGGTCGGAAAGTACGTCTACGACGAGGTGGTCCGCTCCGGACGACTGCGGATCATCGACAACTTCTTCCATGAACTGCGCCGGTACGGATGAGCGGCCGGCACCCCGGCCACCCCGACGACAAGGAGGACCACGCGGAACTGTCCCCCGTTGACATCACCGGCCCAGTCGCCGCCGGCCGAGCCGCACCACACCGCGGCAGCCAGCAGAGTCCCCTCTCTGGCGCGGTCGGACACACCAGCACACCGGCAAAGTGAGAAGCCCCCCGGCCACAGTCGGATGGACATTCCGATGGTGCTCTGCGCAGAGGAGGGACCCATCATGCCAGTCATATCCGTTCCCTACGCCTTCAACGAGGAAGAGCTCTACGTCGACCTCCAGGCGATCTTCGGGCAGTCACTGTTCCTCAAGTGCGAGGGCCTCAACTTCGCCGGTTCGATCAAGCTGAAGGCCGCGACCGAGATGGTGGAGTCGGCCGAGCGGGACGGCGCCCTGACTCCGGAGTCGGTCCTGGTCGAGTCCTCGTCCGGAAACCTCGGCGTGGCACTGAGCATGATCGCGGCGAGCAAGGGCTACAGGTTTCTGTGCGTGACGGACTCCCGCTGCAACCTGTCGACCAGGCTGATGATGGAGGCGTTGGGCAGCCAGGTACACGTCGTCGCCGCGCACGAGTCCGGCGCCGGCTTCCTGAACGCACGGCTCGACTACGTCCGCGAACTGTGCGCCTCGGACGACCGCTGGGTGTGGCTCAGCCAGTACACCAATCCGGGCAACTGGAAGGCGCACTACCAGAGGACGGCACCGTCGATCGCCCGCTGGTTCCCCCACCTGGATGTGCTGTTCGTCGGGGCCGGCACCACCGGAACCCTGATGGGCTGTGCGCGCTACTTCCGGGAGTGGCACCGGCCGGTGCAGATCGTCGCGGTGGACAGTGTCGGTTCGGTGACGTTCGGCGGTGCACCGGGACGCCGTATGATCCCCGGCCTGGGCATGAGCGTCCATCCCCCGCTGCTCGACAAGTCCTTCGTGGACGAGGCGGTACGCGTCGAGGAGGCGGACACCGTCCGTGCCTGTCATCAACTGGCCCGACACGGTTTCCTCTTCGGCGGCTCGACCGGCACGGTGGTCAGCGGCGCGATGGACTGGCTCTCCCGGCACGACACCCGCGGGCTCACCGCAGTGGCCATCGCCCCGGACCTCGGCGAGCGCTACCTCGACACCATCTACCACGCCAACTGGGTGCAGGACCTGTACGGCGAGGACATGATCGACTCCGCCGGGCCTCCCGCGCTCGCGCCCGAGGAACCCCGCCCCGCACCACCGAGGCGTCCCCATGGCCCGCAGCCGTACCACCAGCCTCAGGAACAGGCGGGCGACATCTAGGGCGCTGCGGCTCGCCGACATCGGACGTGCAGTGGGCACGGATGTGGTGTGCCGATGGCCGACGCGCAGGGGAAGGAGCCGTATTTGCCGGACCGCACACCGAAGCGAGGAGGTCACCGGTGCGCCGCCCAGCGGCGGTCAGCGTCCTGGCCCCGGTCCCGGAACGGCGGCAGCGTCCGTCCCCGCCGGGCGTGGGCGTGGGACCGCTACCGCCGCTGCCCGGCGTCGTTACCGGGGCTCGGCCCGGTCAAGGTTCCAGTGCTTGGAAACGGTTGCCAGCCAAGCGTCTTCGTGGACGGGGCGTACGGAGAATCTGGAGATCATCCGCTGGCCCCCTTCCCCGTCGCCGTAGAGCAGATCGATCATGAACGCTTGCCGTTCGGTAATCATCGTGGCCGCGATGTCGAATGCCGGCTCGGACGGGTCACGCAACGTACCTTGCCAGAAACCGCGATCCCTGGACGGGATGTACAGATCACGGGTCAGCCGGTGGAAATCCGCCAGATCAGGACGATCCCCGGCTCCTTCCAAGAGCTGTGGCCGAATCGCCCAGCCGTCGAGGACCGCCAGCCCCTGGCCCACGTTGCGCAACGCGATCGCGAGGTAGATCGCGCCCTCACCGGCCTCGGCATAACCGTTGCCGCCCGGCACCCGGACCCAATGATCATCCTGGAAGCCGACCTTCTCCGCCGGATCCTCCATGCGCGAGGGCAGCAGAAGAGGCTGCAGGCCGGACAGGAGCGACCGCTCAGCAAAGCGTGCTGAGCGGTTGGCCGAGCGCACCGACGCGAAGGTGGCCGCCGCCAGCACCAGGGTGCCGCCGGCCGTAGCCAACTGCGAGATCGTGAGCCAGTCCGCCATGAACCCTCCTGCGGCACTCGGTCATCCGGGAGGAGGGATTCCTCGCCCTCCTCGGACTCATCCTGACCTGCGGCAGCCCCGGAGTGCCGCAACCGCACCGATACCCCCGTGCGCCACTCACGCATCGGGCTAAGGCCTGTCCGACGGCCATGGCCGGGGCCCGCCATCACTGAGTTGCGGGCAAGGCGTCCTCCGGCCCCGGAGCGGTCAGTGGCGGTGGTGAGGTCCTGACGGGGCCTCGTCCGGGTGCGGCCCGTACGGGGTCTCCGTACGGGGTCTCCGTACGGGCTGCGTGGCGACCGGTGGAACCCGGAGTCCATGCCCACCGTCTTGGTTACCGACCGGAAGGGTCAGGAACCCGCCCGACAAGGCCGCGGCACCCATGACATGCATACGCCCCGGAGCCCGCCCCGGCTGGACGGGCTTGCGGCGGCAGGTCCTGCCGCCGACGCCTCCAGGAGAGGGAGAGCATGATCCGCGCCACGGCAGATCGCAGCCAACCCCCGAACGAGGTGGAGATCGCCTTCAGAGCGGCGTTCGGAACCGTGTTCCTCGAATTCGGTGGCTGGGTGCTGGACGCGTTCGTCATTCCTCCCACCGGTTTCCGTCAACTGCGGGACGTTGAGGGACTGTCGGGCGCGATCCTCCAGGTCTCCCTGTCCGCCGCGGTGCTCGCGGTGCTCGCCGCCGCCTGGTTGCTGTGTGCCGTGTGGATGCGCCGGGGACGCAAGGGGGCCCGGCTGGTGATGATCGTGGTGGGCGCGGCCTGTCTCCTGTTCATGCTCAACGACATGAGCATGAACGGGCTCGCCGCGCTCGACTGGAGCCTCCTTGCCTCGTACGCCCCGGACGTGTTCACCGCAGCGATCGCGGTCGTCCTGCTCCTGCCCGCATCCCGCGCGTACTTCTCCGCGGTCAACAACGCCGGCTGAAAGGACGGGACGGCTCCGACACCTCGCGCTCGATGTCGTCGACCTCCCAGGCCATCTGGGTGAAGGTGCCGGGCGAGGCCCCCGTCGAACGGAACAGGACGAAGTCCACGCCTCCGCACCGATACAGCAGCCCACCGGGACGTTCATCGACGGGCTCCAGCCCAAGCCGCTCGGAGTAGAAACGCCGGGCCCGGTCCAGGTCCTGGGCCGGGAGCCTGGTCGCCACGCGTGCCCGGGTCAGAATGTCCGTGCCGTCTGTGTTCATGTCTCCACTGTGCCGTCCGCAGCGGCCGGAAGGGTGGAGGCAACAAACATCGCTCACGAGCCGTGTCCGCCACGGCCCCGGGGCCGTTTGTGAAAGCGTGATCTCCACTCGACGTATGTACGCAGCGCTTGTCCTGACCGCCGGTGCCTCCGGCCTTGCGGTGTCGTCCGCCTCGGCCGCGCCCGCCGCCCCGCCCACCCCTCCGACCCGGCCGACGCTCTCCGTGCTCAGCGAACTCGACAGCCTCGGCTCCGCGACCGTACCCGCCAAGTACCAGAGCCAGCTGCCGACGGTCACCGGCCAGCTGCAGCATCTCCGTGACCTCAGCCAGCTGCACCAGGTGACCGACATGGCGGCCCCGGTCGCGGGCCTGCTGCCCGTCGGATAGCGCTTCCTGTCGCCCGGTTCCCGGCCGCGGTGGTACGCGGCGGAGTCCGCGATCCGCCGGATCAGGCTGAAGGGTGCACCGACGAACTCCCCTGAGCCCGCGTCGGTGCACGGACGCTACGGGAGCACCCGCCGGCCGCCCACGGGTACCCCCGGCCGGCGGGTGGAAGCAGTTGATTCACGGGACAGGGGGCACGGCACCGGGTCCTGGCTGATTCAATGGTCGCCGAGGTGAGAAACATGGTGTCGACCGACCGGCTGCTTGCGTTCGCGGCAATGTCGTTGCTGGTGATTGTGATTCCGGGGCCGAGCGTGCTCTTCGTGATCGGCCGGGCTCTGGCACACGGCCGCCGCACGGCACTGGCGACGGTTCTGGGCAATGTGCTGGGCTCCTATCTGCTGGTGGCCGCCGTGGCGCTCGGCCTCGGCTCGTTGGTCGAACAGTCCGTCGCTGTCTTCCTCGCCGTGAAACTGGCCGGCGCTGCCTACCTCGTCTTCCTCGGAGTCCAGGCGTTCCGGCACCGCAAGGACATGAAGATGAGTGCTGCGGACGGGCCCGCCCAGGTTGCTCGCGGCGATCTACGGACGATCGCCGACGGCATCCTGGTCGGCGTCACGAACCCGAAGGGCATCGTGTTCTTCGCGGCCGTACTTCCCCAGTTCGTGGACCACACGGCAGGCGGATTGCCCGCCCAGATGCTCACCTTGGGCCTGGTGCCGATCAGTATCGGCCTGATCACGGACACGGTGTGGGGGCTGACGGCCTCGGCCGCCCGCAACTGGTTCGCACGTTCCGAGCGCCGGCTGTCGATGATCGGTGGCGCGGGCGGTTTCGCCATGATCGGTCTGGGCGTGACGGTGGCGGCCACGGGCCGCGCGGACTGACCGCGGCGCGCCCCGGACAGCCGGCCTGCGCCACCGCACGGTCGGGGTCCTGCCGGAAGCCCGTGCCGGATGGTGCTGCGCGGCCTGACGCTCCCTGCCAGGCGAGCCGGGGGCCGTTGCGCCCCGGCCGGTGTCGCGTGCTGTCGCTACGAGATGTCACCGAGGCGCGCGGTGCACTCGCGCAAGCAGCACGACCGTGTCGTCGGTCGGGGACCTCGGTACGAGTCGGGCGAGGATCCGGTCTGCCGTGGCCTCCAACGAGCCGGAGATCTGGCCCAGTTCCGCGCGGAGGGCGTTCAGGCCCTCGTCGATGTCATGGCCCCGTGCCTCGATCAGGCCGTCGGTGTACAGGACGAGGGTGGCGGCGTCGGGCAGCTCGACCTCCGTCGTCCGGAAAGGACAGCCGCCGACGCCGAGCGGGACTCCCAGCACTTCGTCGATGAGCTGGATCCGGCCGTCAGGGTGGAGGACGAGGGGCGGAGGGTGGCCGGCGCTGGCGATCCGGGTGCTCCCGGTGGTGGGGTCGTAGCGGATGTAGAGGCAGGTGGCGAGTTCGATGCCGGCCTCTACGGCGCACTCGTCGAGTTCGGTGAGCAGTTCGTCGGGTTCCTGGTCGTGCCGGGCCAGCGCCTTGGCGGCGATACGCATCCTGCCCATCGCCGCGGCGGCCGCCACACCGTGTCCCATGACGTCACCGACGACCACGGCAACGCGGCCACCGGGGAGCGGGATCACGTCGTACCAGTCGCCGCCGACCTCGGTGACGCGGCTGCCGGGCAGGTAGCGGTGAGCGATGTCCATGTACGGGCCGGTCACCAAGGAGGTGGGGAGCAGGGCCCGTTGGAGGGTGAGCGCGATGTTTCTCTCCCGGCTGTACAGCCGCGCGTTGTCCAGGCACAGCGCCGCCCGGGAGGCGAGCTCGCCGGCCAGGCTGAGGTCCTGCTCGGTGAAGGTCGGTCTGGCCGGCGACCGGCCGAAGACCGCGATGCCCTGGGCCGTTCCCCGGGCGATGAGCGGAGCGAGGAGGAGGCAGGCCAGACCGCTGTCGACCAGCAGTCGGGCGTGTGTTTCGTCCAGCACGGTCCGGGCCATGAACTCCTGGTTCACCGGTACGCAGAGGGGACGGCCGGTCCGCAGCATCCGGTGGATGGCGGAGCCCGGCGGGTAGTGCACGGCTTCCAGACCGCTCACCAGCTCCGTCGCGGGAGGGGGCAGGACGGTGCCGTGGGCGATGCGGCGGGTGTCCACCGGCAGGGCCGGGTCGAACGCCTCATGCTCGTCCATCCACTCCACGAGCTCCACGACGGCTGCGTCGGCGAAGTCCGGAACCGCGGCTTCGACCAGCTCCTGGGCCGTGACCTTCGCATCCAAGGTGCTGCCGATCCGGGCGGAGGCGCGGTCCAGCAGCGCCAGCCGCTGACGGGTGGCGGTTGCCTCCACGATGGCCTGCTCCCGGTCGGTCACGTCCACCAGCAGGCCGCCCACCCCCTGACGAGTGCCCACGGCCTGGGTGAGCGGGAAGAAGCTCACCGACAGCACCTTGTCCTGGTCCGGGTGGCCGCGGGTCCGCATCCCCACCCGCACCCCCGCGACGGGTTTGCCCTCCGCGGCGACTGCGCGCAGCATGCGCTCGTACTCACCGCCGTCCGAGGTGACCACGATCTCGGCGAGCCGCCGTCCGAGGTGTTCCTCGATGGGCAGCCCGTTCATGTCGGCGAGGGCCTGGTTGACATGGAGGTAGCGCAGTTCCTCGTCGAACATGGCCAGGCCTATGGGGCAGGTCGCGAAGAGGGCGTCGAGGAACGCGAGGTTGGTCTTCACCCGGTCCAGCTCATCGCCTCGGCTCGCCAGGACCATGACCACCGAGCTTTCCGCGACGCCGGTCACCGGGAAGACCCGGAACCCGCAGTCGAAGACCGTGCCGTCGCGATGCGTGGCATGCAGACGGCCGCGCCAGTACCCCAGGGTCCGACCCCGCGCCGCCATGCCGGTGCAGTCGTCGGGGCCCCCGGCCGGCCCGGGGAGAAGGAGGGCGCCGGGCTGCGACAGCGCCTCGGTGGCGTGGTAGCCGAAGAGGTCCCGGGCGCCGGGGCCCCAGTAGCAGATCCGGTTGTCGTCATCGATGCCGAACACGGCGACGGCCACATGCTCCAGCAGCGAACCGGGCTCGGACCAGAGCGGACCACGAGCCTTCTCGTCGGTCGGCCGATCTGATGGCACCGGCTTTCCCTTCCACCCACCGCGCAAAGCGGCCGGTCCGCCCTCCGGAACGGCGGAGCGGCTCTCTTCATTCTGCGCTTGTCGCCCAGGCGCGGACACTCCGGCGTGCGATCGGTCCCGTGACCGCTGACACCCGTGCTGAGCTGGTGAGGAATCCCGTTGATCAGTTGGTGGTTACGACACCGGCCACCGTGGTTGTCGCCCCGGGCAACGGTCGCTCCGGCCCGTGGCCCGCGCGGGGGGGCTTCGCCGGATCGGACCCTTTGGCATGCCCAGGACGATGAGTATGGCCAAGAGGGCCGGTGCCACCGGCCCGATCGCCCCGCTCCGCAGTGACACGGACTAGGAGCTACCGGACCCCGTCGGCTGTGACAGCCGCGGCGCCGGGACCGGCGGCGAGAGGACGAGTTCGGCGACGGCTCCGCCGTCCGGCGCGTTCGAGAACCGCAGTGTGGCGCCGAGCACGCGGGCTTGTCCCACGGCGATGGTCAGCCCGAGACCATGACCGGTCTTCCGACCGCTGCCGGACTGGCTCCGGAACCGCTGGGGGCCGTGGTCGAGGAGGTGGCCGGGGTAGCCGTCCCCGTGGTCCCGCACGGTGATGACGAGGCCGTCGACGGTCAGGAGCACCGGCCCACGGCCGTGCCTGTGGGCGTTCGAGACGAGGTTCCCCAGCACGCGCTGGAGCCTGCGCTGGTCGGTCTCCACCCGGCTGTCCCGCTGGATACGGACCTCGGCCTGCAGCCCGGTGGCCAGCACCGCACGCTCCGCCAGCGGTCCCAGCTGATGCACCTCGATGTCGGCCTGCTCCACCTCCGCGTCGAGGCGGGAGATCTCCAGCAGATCCTCGGTCAGCCGGCTCATGGTCCGGATGCGCTCCTGCACCATCTCGGCCGGCCGCCCCGGCGGCAGCAGCTCTGCCGCCACATGCAGCCCGGTCAGCGGGGTACGCAGCTCATGAGCCACATCGGCGGTGAAGCGCTGCTCGCTGTGCAGCTTGGTCTGCAGGGTGGCGGCCATCGCGTCGAGCGCGGCCGCCACCGCGGCGGTCTCGTCCTGGGCAGATGAGGGGCACAGCACCCGGGGATCGTCCACCCGGGCATCGAGATCGCCGGTGCTGATTCTGCGGGCCACCTGGGCGGTGTGGTGCAACCGACGGGTGATACGGGAGACCCCGAACAGCCCGACGCCGAGTGTGAGGGCAATCGCGAAGGCGGAGGAGCCGATGATGGCCCGGTCCACCCCGCGGATGGCGGCGGCTCGCTGGGTGTAATCGATGTGGACGGCCAGCGCCTTGCCGTCGGCGGGGGCGACGGCCCACATCGCCGGGCGCCCGTTGTGGTCGTCGAGCTGTGTGCCGCGCTCACCCCGCAGTGCCATGACGCGGAGCGGGACGGGCAGATCCGCGGGACTCACCGCGGCATTGCGGCCGAGGGGCTCCCCGGCGACGTATGCGTCCGCCGCGGAGTCCAGTTCGGACAGCGCCGCACTGCGGGCCTGGCTTTCGGTCTGCCGGCCGACGAGGACGTGCACCAGGACGCCGACCACGGTGGCGAGGACGCAGCACATGACGATGACGAAGACGGCGAACTTCCAGTAGAGCGTCGCCGTCCAGGCGGGCAGGAGCAGCCGCGTCCGAGGCCGGCCGGCGCTCACGGTGTGCGCTCCGGGGAAGGAGTGGCGGAGTCCGCCTGGTCGAACTCCATCGACCTCAAGGCCATGGTCCGCGTCCGGGTGTCCCATGCGTAGACCGTACGGGTGTCGTACCCGGGGGTGCCGGTGGGCTCCCGCAGGATCAGATCGCCGTTCGCGATCTCCACCGACAGCGGAGTCGCACCGGCGTCCATGATCCGGGTGACCAGCCCGTGGTCGAGCTTGAAGACCCACAGTGCCAGGGACTGGTCCGGCGCCTCGATGCCGACGATCAGTTCGGCCTTGCCGTCGCCCGTCAGATCCCGGTACTGGGGTTTCCGTACCGGACAGTGCGCAGGCTCGGCGGCGCAGGCGTCGATCTTCCTCGTGGTGCCGGAATCGAACTGCGGGCCGCCTCCGAGGGCGGAGCCCGCAGCCACCTGTGCCTTGACGACAGCGAGCAGATTCGCCTTGCGGATGTCCCCGGACGGCACGGGGGGCACCCCGGGAACGGTCGCAGGGAGGTTCTCCCCTTTCCCGCGCTCGGGTTGCGGCGCCGGCTTCCGCTCGGGCCACAGCCGCACCGGGGCGGAGGCGGCCGACGTGTGGCCGGCGCTCAGCGGCTCCCGGTTCCCCGTACAACTGCTCAACAGCACGGCCGTGCCCGTCACTACGAAGGCGAAGGACGCCACCCGTACGAGCCCGGGGGGCGGCAAGGAACGGTGGAGGGGCACATCGTTTCCAGTCGTGGTGCCGGCTGAGCCTCCTCGGATCATAATGTGCGCCGCGCGCCGCTGGGACGGGATGGACGGCCGCGGGAACGTTCGGCGGTGGCCCGGCGGGGCGGTACGCGATGAGTGCCGCCGGCACCGGCCTGTGCGCCGACGAGCACCCGCAGCAGCAGGCCCTGCGTTCCGGCGGGGCAGGGCGCCGTGCCCGTCGCCGTGCCCTGCCGCGCTGCGGACTCAGCCGACCGGCACCGTAGCGTTGGTCTGCCGCTTCATGGAGCCCGACCAGGTGCGGCGCGGGGGGCGGCCGACGAACTTCCCGAAGAGCAGCGCCGCCGCGGTGGCCGCGAGCACGCCCGGCACCATCTCGTAGATGCCCGACTGGAGCGGCCCGAGGAGCGGGTCGATCTGCTTCCACATGACGACGGTGACCGCCCCCGTCACGATGCCGGCCATCGCCCCGGCCCGCGTCATGCGCGGCCAGTAGAGCGACAGCAGGATGACCGGGCCGAAGGCGGCGCCGAAGCCCGCCCAGGCGTACGCGACGATATCCAGTACGGCTCCGCCGCTGAGTGCGATGGCGTAGGCCACCAGCGCCACGACCACGACCGTCACACGAGCCGCCAGCACCATCGACGCGTCCGAGGCCCGCCGCTTGACGAAGGCCCGGTAGAAGTCCTCGGTGAGGGCCATCGCCGACACCAACAGCTGGCTGTCCGCCGTGGACTTGATCGCGGCGAGCACGGCGACCAGCAGGATGCCCGCGACCCACGGGTTGACCAACTGGGCGCAGACCGCGATGAAGACGGTTTCCGGATTGTCCAGCGGCTGGTCGAGGGCGGCGATCCCGACCAGCCCCACGAGCGACGCGCCCGCCAGACAGACGACCACCCAGCTCACACCGATACGGCGGGCCAAGGGAATTTCGCGGGTGCTGCGGATACTCATGAAGCGGACCAGGATGTGCGGCTGACCGAAGTAGCCCAGCCCCCAGGCGAGCAGGGAGATGATGGCCACCGCGCCGAGCGGCTCACCGGACGTCCAACGGGAGCCGTTGAAGTGGGCCTTGGCCCCCATGTCCAGCAGGGACGCAGTCTGGTGGGTGAGCGCATCGTGCACCGCGCCGAACCCCCCGAGCAGTCCGATGCCGATCACGGGGAGCGCAATGGCCGCGCCGAACATCACCGTGGCCTGCACCGAGTGCGTCACACTCACCGCGCGGAAGCCGCCCAGCACGGTGTAGACGACGATCACCACGGCGAAGACGGTGAGCGCGAACTCGAAGCCGCCCCCGAAGATCCCCTCGAACAGCACTCCCCCGGCCAGCAGACCGCTGGCCACGTAGACGGTGAAGAACACGACGATGACGGTCGCCGAGACGAGGCGCAGCATCCTGCTGCCGTCCTCGAAGCGCTCCTCCAGGTACGCCGACAGTGTCTTGGCGTCGCCGGCCAGCTCGGTGTACGTACGCAAACGCGGCGCGACCAGCCGCCAGTTGAGATAGGTGCCGATGGCCAGACCGACGGCGATCCACGAGGCGCCGATCCCGGCCGCGTACACCGCCCCGGGCAATCCCAGGAAAAGCCAGCCGGACATGTCACTGGCGCCCGCGGACAGGGCCGCCAGAGGTGCACTCAGCCGCCGCCCGCCCAGAGCGAAGTCGGAGAACGTCAGCGTGTCCTGATACGTCCAGATACCCACAGTCACCATGGCGAGCAGGAATATTCCGAATACGATCATGACCGGTACGATCAGGGGTGTCACCACTGCTCCTCGGTGCAGGCTCTGCCAGGTATCGCGGGGCCCGGGGATCCCGCAAGGAAATCCCGGACGGGAAGGCTCCGGCGCGAGCTGACAATACGGATCAGCCCTCGGGTGCGGCACCCCTTTCGACGGATGTCCCTTGCAATCAAAGGCCGCACCATCCCGGGGCGGGCCGGGCACCAGGGTCATACCCGGGCGGGCTTCCCACAGCGGCCCATTCCCGCCGACTGCCCATAAACTTGACGATTCGGGCCAGGAGAGGGCCTGGTCGCCGGAATTGTCCTCTCCGTGCTCTGCGGGCGAGCGGAGGTGAGCCGCGGTCGTGCACGTGGTGGCCGGCCACGTCGTGGTGCTCTCCGCGTGCGGGAAGGTGCGTGCGGCGTACGCCCCGCGCCTGCGCCGCCACGCTCCAACAGCCCTTGGTGCGGCCAGAAATGTCCTGAGGGGGCATCACGGGCGCGAACCATACTGGTGACGCTTCGCAGCCGGCCGCCCGCTGTCGCCGGCCCGGCGTGGCCTTCCTGCCCGTCCGCGATTCTTCCCAGCCGGTCCGGAGCAGTCCTGCCCCGCCGGCCACCTTCGAGGAAAGGGAGTTCTTCCCATGCGCCACATCCGCTCGTTCGTCGTCGCCGCAGCCGCCCTGGCCGCCGCCTTGGGAACCGTGCCCAGCGCGACCGCGACCCCCACGGCATCCGCCCGCCCGGCCGCCTTCCGTTGCACGCCCGGGTACTTCTGCATCTACAGCGACTGGAACGGTGGGGGAACCCGTTGCCAGTGGTCGCAGTCCAGCAAGGCGAACACCGCCGACGACTGTTCCTTCATCCAGCGGGGACAGCATGTGCGCTCCGTATGGAACAGCACCAGGCACCGCGTGCAGTACTACACGCAGACCAACTACCACGCGCGCGTCGGGTCCACCCCCGCCGGCGCGGGCGGCAACCTGCAGGGCAGCTACCAGATCCGCTCCTTCAAGCCTCAGTAGGAGACACCGGCGCGGTTCAGTAGCCACGCCTCCGCGGCCCCTCGGCCCGGAGAAGACGGCTCCTGAATTCGCGTCCAGGGCCGGAGACGCGGGCCCCGCCCGGGATCCGCGTCCTTGCCACCCGGCTCGACGGTGGCCGTCGTCGTGACGAAGCCCGTTGACCTGCTGCTGTCAGTCCGGGTGGCCAGGGCCTGTCCGGCGGAGAGACCCTAGCGGCGCAGCGCTTCCGCGCCTGCATACTGGGCACTGTCGCTCAACTGTTCCTCGATGCGGATGAGTTGGTTGTACTTGGCGGTGCGGTCGGAGCGGGACAGTGATCCGGTCTTGATCTGGCCGCAGCCCGTGGCCACCGCCAGGTCCGCGATCGTCGTGTCCTCCGTCTCTCCCGAGCGGTGCGACATGACGACGGTGTAGCCCGCCCGGTGGGCGGCGTTCACGGTGGCCAGGGATTCCGTCAGGGTGCCGATCTGATTGACCTTCACCAGGACCGAGTTGGCGACGCCGGAGCCGATGCCCTCGCGCAGGAGGGTCTCGTTCGTGCAGAACACGTCGTCACCGGTGAGCTGGCAGCGCGCACCGACCCGTGCGGTCAGGTCCCGCCATCCCGTCAGGTCGTCCTCGGCCATCGGGTCCTCGATCGACACGATGGGGTAGGCGTCGATCAACTTGACCAGGTAGTCGGCGTGTTCGGCGGGAGTGCGCCGTACTCCTTCCCCGGTGTAGTCGTAGACGCCTTCGTGAAAGAACTCGGACGACGCGGGGTCCATGACCAGCCCGATGTCCGTGCCCGGCCGGTAACCCGTGCGCTCGACGGCGGTCACCACGAAGTCGAGGGCCTCCTCGGCGGTGCGCAGGGCGGGTGCGAAGCCGCCCTCGTCGCCCACGCCCGTGGAGTGCCCGGCGGCGAGGAGGTCGCGGCGCAGGGTGTGGAAGATCTCGGACCCCATCCGCACGGCCTCGGCGAAGGTCTCCGCGCCGATCGGGGCGATCATGAACTCCTGGAAGTCCAGGGGATTGTCGGCGTGCGCGCCCCCGTTGACGATGTTCATCATCGGTACGGGCAGCAGCCGGGCGTCGGAGCCGCCGAGGTAGCGGTAGAGCGGCAGGCGGTGTGCGGCTGCTGCGGCCTTGGCGGTGGCCAGGGAGACCCCGAGGATCGCGTTGGCGCCGAGCCTGGACTTGGTGGGGGTGCCGTCCGTGGCGACGAGGGCGGCGTCGAGGCCGGCCTGGTCCTCGGCCTCGCGACTGGTGACGGCGGCTGCGAGCTCCGTGTTGACGTGGCGTACCGCGTGATCGACGCCCTTGCCGTGCCAGCGGGCCGGGTCGCCGTCGCGGAGTTCGACGGCCTCGCGGGCGCCGGTCGAAGCGCCGGAGGGGACTGAAGCCCGGCCGATGGATCCGTCCGCCAGTTCCACGTCCACTTCGACGGTGGGGTTGCCCCTGCTGTCTAGGACGCGGCGGCCGGTGACGGAGGTGATGGCGGTCATGGGAGTCCTCCCCGTTGTCGCATGCGTGCCGGGGTTCGGCTGCGGCGACGGTGGCGCTGGACCCGGCACAGGACACTCTACAGCAGTGCTGTGCAGTTGTGCTGTTTAGTTTTGCTGTTCAGCCCTGCTGCGCAGTCCTGGTGTGCAGCTGTGCTGCGTTAAAATTCGGTATGCCCCTTCCGGAATCCGCCGCCGTCGCGGCCGAACTGCGCACCGCGATGGGAAAGCTCACGCGGCGCGTGAAGCTCGAGGACCAGATGCCGTTCGGCCAGGTGGCCGTCCTCGGTGCGCTGGACCGCAGCGGTGCGATGACGACCAGCGACCTGGCGGCCGATCAGCGGGTGCGCCCGCAGTCCATGGCCCGAGCCGTTGGACTGCTCATGGAGCAGGGGCTGATCACGCGCCGGGCGCATCCGACCGACGGCCGCAAGAGCCTGGTCGAGCTCTCCTCTGCGGGGCAGGCGCTGCTGGAGGAGGAGCGGGGGCGCAGGGCGGATTGGCTTGCGCGGGCCATTGAGGCGGAATTGACGGAAGGCGAGCGGGAGTTGCTGGCGCGGGGGATTGGGCTGGTGGAGAGGCTCGCGGCGCACTAGCCTGTCCGGCGGATCAGGGGCGGAGCCGGAGTCTGACCGAGGCGGGCGAACTGCGCATCGCCGCGACTGACGCGCCGTGGAAGGTCACCGGCGACATACAGGACGCCTCGCCCGTTCTGAACGGTTACGCCACCGCCGACAGCCACCTCGGCGCCTACGCCGGAGACGTCCTGAGACGTATCGAGCGCACCTCCTCCAGGCCCCCCGGCGCGACGCCCCTGAGGCGGAGGACGACACCCGGAGGAGATGTCGCCGTGACGTTCCGCGCATCGCTGACGGCGCGTCAACTCCCCCTGCATAAGCGATCCTTTAAGAATCGCCAAGCACTGTTATGAGGGTAAATCACGTCGCATATCAGGTGTTGGGAGAAGTGGGGGGGACGGCGCTCAGGAGCCACCACGCGGAAGATCCCGGAGTGCGCACGCAGAGCAGCGGCGCCACAACGCCAAGTAGCCGTACAGATATACTGAATTGCGAAGTTCGTGCAGCGAGCATTTCAGGCCGAACACCGGCAAAGGGTTGGTTGCGGGCGACGGACTTCGATCAGACGATCAGATTCCCGCGGGTCGTTCGGCCGTGTCACGGCCGACCGGCGCGCCTGTCGTCGAGGAGGTCCTGTGAACGACCAGACAAGTCTCAGCCCGGATGCGGCACGGCAACTCGCGACCACCACCAAGACCAGCCCGCAGATGCGCGGCATCACCCCGCGCTATCTGCTCCGCGCCCTGCCATGGGTGGATGTCGAATCGGGAGTCTTCCGAGTCAACCGCCGCCGCACCTACGTGCTCGGCGACGATCGCATCAGCACCCACACCGACGGCGGTTCGCCCCGCATCATCCCGGGGGACCTGAGGGAACTGCCCTACCTCCGGGACGCCGACGACGCGCTGCTCTCCGAACTGGCGGGGTCCTTCACGGAAGTCACCTTCGAGGCCGGGGAAATGCTGGCCCAGGACGGTGACTCCCACGACCAGCTGTGGGTGATCGCCCAGGGTCGCGCCGAGAAGCGGGTCAGCGGCCGCTACGGCGAGGACGCCGTACTCGAAGTGATCGGTGACGGCCAGTTTTTCGATCTCGACGCCTGGACCCGCTCCGAGCCCATGCCGTACCGCGTCAGGGCGCTCACACCCGGCGTGGCACTGTGCGTCGAACGCAGCGTGCTCGCCGGACTGTGCGACCGCGACGCGACCGTACGGGGATGGCTGGACGCCTACCTCTCGGCGGACGGCGTCCTGCCGGGCGCCGAGGTACCCGTCGACCTCAGCGCCGGCCATGTCGGCGAACCCGAACTCCCCATGACGTTCGTCGACTACGAGGACACCCCCCGCGAGTACCACATGACCCTGGCCCAGACCGTGCTGCGCGTGCACACCCGGGTCTCCGACCTCTACAACGGGCCCATCGACCAGACCCGCGCCCAGTCCAACCTCACCGTGCACGCACTGCGCGAGCGGCAGGAGGCCTCGCTGCTCAACCACCCGGAATTCGGCCTCTTCAACAATGTGGCCCCCGGTCAGCGGGTGCAGGCGCGCAGCGGTTCCCCGACCCCCGACGACCTGGACGAGCTGCTGACCAGGGTCTGGAAGCAGCCCGCCTACTTCCTCGCACACCCCAGGGCCATCGCCGCATTCGGCCGGGAGTGTACGCGCCGGGGTGTGCCCCCGATCATCGACAACCGGTTCGGCAGCCCGCTGTTGACCTGGCGCGGCGTCCCGCTGCTCCCCTCGGACAAGGTGCGGTTCTCCGGCAGTGCCGGCATCGGCACCACCGAGATCCTGCTGATGCGCACGGGCGAGGCCGAGCAGGGCGTGGTGGGTCTGCGTCCCGCGAAGGTCGAGGACGAGGTGGAGCCCGGCCTGTCGATGCGGAACATGGGCGTCGACCAGAAGGGCGTCACGTCCTACCTGATGACGGCGTACTTCAACACCGCGGTGCTGGTGGAGGACGCGCTCGCCGTGCTCCAGAACGTCGAGGTCTCCAACTACCATGACTATTCCTGACGTTCCCGGGGGCGCGTGGCCGAACACGGCTCTGGCACCGAACCCTCTCGCCGGCGGCCTGACGTCTGCCGATCCGGCTACGGCACCGGCGACAGCCCTGGCCATGAGCACGGTCACGGACGCACCCACGGACCCGGCCACCGCTGACCCGGCCGCCCGGACTGCCGCGCGGTCCAGCGCCCATCCCGTACAACCCGCTACCGAACCCGTACAGCCCACCACCCGGTCCGTACAACCCACCGGCCTGCCCGGCCAACCCGCGGCCTTCTCACCCGAGTTGGCGCGCCGGGACTTCCCGATCCTGCACCGGACCGTGAACGGGCACCCACTGGTCTGGCTGGACAACGGGGCCACCACACAGAAGCCCCGCCAGGTGATCGAGACACTGGCCGGCTTCTACGGATCCGCCAACTCCAACATCCACCGTGGTGCGCACACCATGGCCCGGGAAGCCACCGAGGCATACGAAGCGGGCCGGGCGGCGGTCGCCCAGTTCCTGGGCGCACCGTCACCGGACGACATCGTCTTCGTACGCGGCACCACCGAGGCGATCAACCTCGTCGCCCAGAGCTGGGGACGGGCCAACCTCGGCCCCGGGGACGACATCCTGGTGCCTGTACTGGAGCACCACTCGAACATCGTCCCCTGGCAGTTGGTCGCCAAGGAGACCCGTGCCCGGGTGGTACCCGTACCACTGCAGCCGGACGGCCAGATCGACCTCAACGCGTACGCCGATCTGCTGTCCATGCGCACCCAACTCGTCGCGGTCAGCCAGGCGTCGAATGTGCTGGGCACCGTGCCGCCCGTGCGCGAGATGACCGCACTCGCCCACCGTTACGGCGCCAAGGTTCTGGTGGACGGGGCACAGGCGGTGGCGCACTTCCCTGTCGATGTGCAGGATCTGGACGCCGACTTCTATGTGTTCTCCGGTCACAAGCTGTTCGCCCCGACGGGCATCGGCGCCCTGTACGCGAAGCCGGAGATCCTGCGGGACATGGCGCCGTGGCAGGGCGGCGGCAACATGATCGAGTCGGTCGACTTCACCCGTACCACCTACGCCCCCGTACCCCACCTCCTGGAGGCCGGAACCGGGCACATCTCCGGCGTGGTCGGTCTGCTGTCCGCGCTGAACTGGCTGACCTCCTTCGACCGCGATGCCATCGCCGCCTACGAGACCTCGCTCATGGCGTACGCACAGCAAGCCCTGGCCACGATTCCCGGCCTTGAGCTGCTGGGCTCAGCGCCCGACAGAATCGCCGTACTGACCTTCACCCTCGCCGGCCACGACCCGTCAACGATCGCCGAATGGCTGGACCGCGACGGCATCGCCGTCCGCGCCGGCCACCACTGCGCCCAGCCAGCGCTGGCCCACTACGGCCTGGAGAGCGCGGCGCGTGCCTCGCTCGCGCTCTACAACACATCCGAGGAGGTGGACAAGCTGGTGGCGTCGCTGCACCGGCTGCAGCAGACCGCCTGACCCTGCTGTCCGTACGGGGTGGGGGCCCGGGCCCCCCCCGCCCGCCCCCCCCCCCCCCCCATCAGCCCCACGGGGCCACACCCCCCGGGGGGTAGGGCCCCGGGGAATAATTACAC